>NZ_JBHVFF010000024.1:0-45815 GCF_042801895.1 Streptomyces sp. NPDC057543
GGTCCGCGTGTTGCGGACCGGCCCCTTCGGCGTCCCCGGGGTCCCAAGGCCCTGGGTTCCGCCCGGATTCGCGTTACGAGCAGGTCTTGTTGTCCGCCGGGACCTTCCCGTCGAGGAAGTACGCGTCCACGGTCGACGTCACGCACGCGCTCTCGCCGTACGAGCCGTGCCCCTCGCCCTTGTTGGTGAGCATGACGCCGACGCCCTTGCCCAGTTCGTCCGCCATCTTCCGCGCACCCTCGTAGGGCGTCGCAGGATCACCGGTCGTACCGATGACCAGGATCGGACCGGCGCCTGGAGCGCTCGCCTCCGGGTTGTCGTGCTCGCCCTTCACCGGCCACTGCGCACACCAGCCGGCCGTGTCCCACGCCAGGAACGGTCCGAACACCGGGGACAGCTGCCGGAACTCGGGCAGCATGGCCCGGGCCTCGGCCGCCGTCGGTCGGAGCTTGCTGTCCGCGCAGGAGATGGCGCGCTGCGAGTGGTTCTGGGTGTCGTAATGGCCCTTCTCGTCCCGGCCGTTGTACGCGTCGGCCATCTGCAGCAGCATCGTGCCGGTGCCGCTCTTCTCGGCCTCGTCCAGCGCCTGGGTCAGATACGGCCAGCTGCTCTTGGAGTAGAGCGGCATGACGATGCCGGTGAGGGCCAGCGACTCGTTGAGCTCACGGCCCGAGGCAGTCGGCAGCGGCTTCTTGTCGATCCGCTCCAGCAGCCGGGCGATGCGTTCGGTGCCCGCCTTCGGGTCCTGGCCGCGGTCCTTGAGGTAGTTCTCCAGGGCCCGCTGGAATCCGGTCGCCTGGTTGCGGGCGTGCCCGATCGCGTCCGCGGTCGGGTCGACGACGGCGTCCAGGACGGTGCGGCCCACCTTCTTCGGGAAGAGGTGCGCGTAGGTGCCGCCCAGCTCCGTGCCGTACGACATGCCGAAATAGGTGAGCTTCTCGTCGCCGAGCACCTCGCGGATCAGGTCCATGTCCCGGGCGGCGTTCGTCGTACCGACGTACGGCAGGACCTTGCCGGAGCGGCGCTCGCAGCCGGCGCCGAAGTCCGCGCCGTCCTTCATGAACGCGGCCTCCTCCGCCGCCGTGTCCGGAGTCATGTCGACCTTCCGGTAGGCCTCCTCCGCCTCCTTGTCGGTACGGCAGTTCACCCCCGCGCTGCCCGCGACTCCGCGCGGGTCGAAGCTCACCAGGTCGTAGCGGGCGTTGAG
Organism: Streptomyces sp. NPDC057543; assembly: GCF_042801895.1. Lineage (NCBI taxonomy): Bacteria > Bacillati > Actinomycetota > Actinomycetes > Kitasatosporales > Streptomycetaceae > Streptomyces > Streptomyces sp. NPDC057543. The sequence goes on from NZ_JBHVFF010000024.1 coordinate 1,208, forward strand.
CTTCTTGTACGAACCGGCGGCGCGCGGCAGTATCGAGACCCCCGAACCGCCGGGGCCGCCGAAGTTGAACAGCATCGAGCCCAGGCGCCTGCCCTTGTCCCGGGCCTCCTTGCGGATCAGCGCGATCCGGATCGTGTCGCCGTCCGGCTTCGCGTAGTCCAGCGGTACCTCGACGGTCGCGCACCGCCATCCGGCACCGGGGGCGCTGCCGCCCGCGGGGGCCTTGCAGCTTTTCCAGTCCGGCCGCTGGGAGGTGAGCGCGGCGGGCAGGGCGGGCGTGCCGGGCTGCCCGCTCGTCGTGGCGGACGGCTTGCCGGGCGAGGACGCCGCACCGCGGTCCGTCCGGTCGGCCGGTTTGTCGTCCGTACCACTGCCACAGCCGGCGAGCAGCCCCGTCAGCAGTAGTGCGGCGCCGGCCAGAGCCCCGGCGCGTGCGTGTCCTACCACGTGTACGTCCTCCCCATGTACCTGTACGTACGACGTACAGAAGGTGTGCCCATGCTAGGGCCTGTCCGGAAGATCACAGCCGGGGTCTACGCGCAGACGGTTCCGGCCGCCGGAACCTTGCCGTTCAGCAGATAGCCGCCCACGGCCTTCTGCACACAGGCGTTGCCACTGTTGTACGCGCCATGCCCCTGCCCTCTGTATGTGATCTGCACACCGACACCCTTGCCGAGCGCGTCGGCCATCGCCTTCGCGCCCGCGTACGGGGTCGCCGGGTCGCCGGTGTTGCCGATGACGAGGATGGGGGCGGCACCCGGGGCGCTGACGTCCGGGGTGTCCCAGACGCCCGCCACCGGCCAGCCGGTGCAGGCCATCAGACCCCAGCCCAGATAGTCACCGAAGATCGGCGAGGCGGACTGGAACTCCGAGAGCTTCGCCATGGTCTGTTCCACGGTGAACCGCTGCTTGGAGTCGGCGCAGTTGATGGCGGTGTTGGCGGCCATCAAGTTGTCGTAGTGCCCATCGGCCTGACGGCCGTTCAGCGAGTCCGCGAGAGCGAGGAGCAGCGCGCCGTTCCCGCCGTCGGCCTCGTCCACTCCCTGTTCCAGCAACGGCCAGGTCTCCTTCGAGTAGAGGGCGGCCGCGATGCCGGTGATGGCCAGGGACTGCGTCAGCTTCCGGGGCCCGATCCCCGGGATCGGCTTCTTCTCCAGCCGGGTGAGAAGGCCGGAGATCCCCTGCTCGACCTCCTTCCCGGTGGAACCGGGGAGCTTGCAGGCAGCGCCGCGGTTCACGCAGTCCTTGGCGAAGTTGTCCAGGGCGAGCTGGAACCCCTTGGCCTGGCCGAGCGAGGACTGCACGGAGTCCAGGGTCGGGTTGACCACCCCGTCCAGTACCGACCTGCCGACGTTCTTCGGGAACAAGTTGGCGTAGACGCCACCCAGTTCGGTGCCGTACGAGATGCCGAAGTAGTACAGCTTCTTGTCTCCGAGCACCTGACGCATCAGATCCATGTCGCGGGCGGCGTTGGTGGTGCCGACGTAGGGGAGCTCCTTGCCGGAGTTCTTCTTGCAGGCCGACGCGAACGTCTTGATGTCCTTGACGAAGGCATTCACCTCGGCGGTGTCGTCCGGAGTGACGTCGGTCTCGTAGCGGGCGTCGAGCTGCCGGTCGGTCTCGCACTCCACGCCCGCACTGCGGCCGACCCCGCGCGGGTCGAAGCTGACCAGGTCGTAGCCGGCGCGGAGCTTGTCGTAGTCGTTGCCGAAGGCGGGCAGGGTGGCGACACCGGAAGCGCCGGGGCCGCCGAAGTTGAAGATGAGGGAGCCGATCCGCTTGTTCGGGTTCTTGGCCCTGGCCCGAATGAGTGCCAGCTCGATCTTCTCGCCGCCCGGATTCGCGTAGTCGAGCGGGACCTTCATGAAGGAACACTCCCACGGGGTGCCGTCGGGCAGGGGCGACGGGGCCTTTCCGCCGCCCTGCTCGGGGGACGGGGCGGGGCAGGGCTTCCATGTCAGCTTCTGGGAGGCGAGATCGCCGGAGCCGCTGCTCGCCTCGGCGGCGTTCGCGGCGATCGGGGAGCTCTGCGGCCCGACAGGGCCGCCCTTGTCGCTGCTCTCCGAGCAGGCGGTGAGGGGAAGGAGCACGGTGGCGGTGGCGGCGAGAGCGGCGGCACGCAGGGCGGGGGAGGTCCTCATGGCCCTATCGTGCGGTGGGAACCGGACCGCTGCACGGGCACCGGTCCAAGCGGGTGGCCGAGGGGCGCCCGGATCGCCCGACCGGCCTTGCGATCGCGTGACCGGCCTCACGGGCAGCCGACGCCGACTGGGCCCGAGCACGAGCTCGTAGGAGGGCTGAGGCCCCGTCAGAGCTCGCTCGCGGCCGTACGTGCGTCGGAGTCCGTCTTTGTCCCGCGGGCCAGAGCTCGCCCTTGCGGGTCAGAGCTGCCCTTGCCGGTCAGAGCTCGCCCTTGCGGGTCAGATGGTTGAAGCAGAGCCAGCCGGGAAGCACCGGCAGCCACAGCGTCAGCAGCCGGTAGAGCAGAACAGCGGGTGCCGCGACCTCCTTCGGCAGGCCGACCGCGATCAGCCCCAGTGTCAGCGCACCCTCGACCGCACCCATTCCGCCCGGTGTGGGCGCCGCCGACCCCAGCGCGTTACCGGCCAGGAAGACCACCGCGATGCTCGCGTAACTGAGATGCGGCACATCCGGGCCGCTGAACGCCCGGACAGACGCGTCCAGACACATCACGAACAGGCCGGTCAGCAGCAGCATCCCGCCGATGCCCGTCAGCAGCTTCTGCGGCCGCTGCACCACGTCGAGCATGCGCGGTACGACCCCGGCGAACAGCGAGCGCACGCGTGTCACCACGAACTTCCGCAGGAACGGCACCGCCGTCACCACCAGCACCAGCACGGCGACCGTCAGCAGCCCGGCGATCACCGTCCTGGAAGGCGTGAGCGAGGACGGGGTCCTCTCCGTACCGGTCAGATAGCCGAACGCCGCCAGCAACAGGATGTGGCAGCCGAGACCGAACAGCTGCGAGGCACCGACGCTCGCCACGGCGAGCCCCGGGCGTACGCCGGCACGCTGGAGGAAGCGGGTGTTCAGCGCGACACCGCCGACCGCGGCCGGGGCGACGATCTTCACGAAGGACCCGGCGACCTGCGCCAGCACGGTCTTGCCGAACGACACCCGCTCGGGCACGAAGCCCAGCAGGCTCATCGCCGCCGCGACATAGCTGAGGGCCGAGAAGCCGACCGCGGCCGCAACCCAGCCCCACTCCGCCTGCTCGACGACGGCACCGAAGTCCGCCTGGGTGAACTGCGAGATCAGGAAGTACGCGGCGATCGCACCGGCGATGCAGCTGACCAGGGTGCGCGCCTTGATGCGCTCCAGCCGGACCGGCTCGACCGGTGCCTGCGGCCGGATCAGCAGCACCTGCTGCCGCATCTGGGAGAGCAGATCTTCCTCGCGCGCCTCTTCCAGGGCGTCTTCCATGGCCCGCTTCTCGGCCTGCTTCTGGATACGGAGCGACTTGCGGGCGGCCTTGCGGGCCGCCTTGTGGTCGGTACTCGCGGCGGCGGCGGGCTCCTGAGCCGCTGCCCCGTGTTCGAGTGCCCTGGCCCGCTTGGCCGCGTCCGACGCGCCGAGCACCGCCTCGCGCTCGCGCTGCGAGCGTTCCCGGCCGAGCCGGCGCAGGGTCGCCCGGGTCGAGCGGCTCAGCGCGATCGGCTGGAGCAACGGCAGACAGTCCGCTACGGCATCGGGTCCCAGCACCTCCAGCGCACCGGCCACGGCCCGCTCGGCACCCACCCGCAGACCCGTGGTGGTCAGCAGCTGGGCGACGTCCATCCGCAGGACCAGATCCCCGGCCGCGATCTCGCCGCCGCGCAGATCGGTGACGAACACCTTGCCGGAAGGATCCACCAGAACGGCGTCTCCGGTGAGCCTGCGGTGCGCGATCCGTCGCGACTGGAGCGCCTTCACCTGATGCCAGGCGCCGCGCACCAGCTCGTCGGTGATCTCCGAGTCCTCCAGTGCGTCCAGGGAACGGCCGCCGATGTGCTCGTACACGAGCATCACGGCGTCGGGCCCGAGTTCGGAGGTGGCGATCAGCTTGGGCGCGTTGGCTCCGGCGGCGATCGCCGCGTACGCGAGCAGCGCCTCCTGCTCCAGCGCCTGGCGCAGCGATTGGATGGAACGGCGCTGGGTGATGCCACGCAGCGTGAGCCTGCGCCACACCCGGTAGAAGAAGCCCTGGGCCTGCTGCTCGCGGTCGACGACCGTCACGTCGAGCGGTGGCCCGTCCTCCAGGGTGACCAGATAGCGCCGCCCGCGGTCGTTCTGGTCGCCGGAGTCCGGCGCGTCCTCGGCGCGCATCGCGGTGACCGGGTGGAAGCCGACATGGCGCAGACCGGCCATCAGGTGCTGACCGGTCGGCCGTACGTTGGGCGAGCCGACCGTGTACAGCGTGCCGTACGCCACGGTCCAGCCGATCAGCACGGTGAGGACGATCGAGAACGGGGTCGTGTAGCCGCCGACCAGCATGGCGAACGCGTCGAGCAGCAGCACCACCCACAGCACGACCCGCCAGCGCGGCCGTCTCGCCATCCCGACCGCCGTCATGTAGGCGATCACGGGGGCGAGATAGCCGTGTACGGGATCGGTGAGCGCGTCCCCGGGCTGCGGCTGGGTCAGGGCGTCCTGGATGGTGCCGGGGGCGGACTTGGCCACCCAGAGGTCGGCGGCGAGCGTGACACCGTGCGCCAGTACGGCGGCGAGCACGCCGTCCGCGATCCGCAGCCCGTCGCGTTTGATCAGCCGTTCGATGGCGAAGGCGACCGGAACGAGCAGTACGGCGATGCTGGATACCAGCCCGGCCATCTTGATCAGGATGTCGGGTGCCTGGCCGGTGCCCTTGTTGATGTCCTGTTCGAGGCCGGTGGTCGTGCCGTGGGCGAACGCGGCGATCGAGAACAGGATGACGATCGCGAGGACCCCGATGAGGAGCCGCATGAGATCGGAGGGGCGGTGCACCCGGGCGGGGAGCAGTGGCTCGTCGCCCGAGACGCGCTCGGCCTGTTCCGCCGCGGCGGTCGAGAGCGTCGAGCCGGTCAGGCGTTCGGGTGCGTCCTGCCGCCCGGCACCGGGCGTTGTCCGCTGGGCGGCGGATGCGTCTTGCTCTGCTTGTGCCGCTCGCTCTGCTTGCTTCGCTTGTTCCGCTTGGTCTGCTTGGTCCGCACCGGGCTTTGTTTGCTCCGCACCTGGCGCCTCTTGCTTTGCGCCGGGCGTACCCCGCTTCGCGCCGGGCTTATCGGCGGGCCCGTCCGACACGTCCGAGTACGGCTCGGCGTCAGGGGCGTCCGCCGCCTTCGGTGGCTGCACGCCCTGCTCCTTCGTCGCCTCTGATGGGTTTTCGTGTTCTCGTATCACCGGTCACCGCCCGCACGATGGTGGCACGGCCCGGCGACACAGGAGGGCATCAGGGTGCACTGCGCGGACACGCGAAGCGCAAGATACGCTCCTTTGCTTCCGCACGCACGCCCCATGAACGGGCGCCCGCGGACCGGGCCGGGCTGTCGGTGGTGTACGGCAGGATGGGTCGGATGAGCCAACACCGGACGAGTGGCAACAGGACGAACGACGACCGGGCGATCGACGAGCTGCCGGAGTACGCGGAGCGGGTCCTCGATGTCGCCGAGCTGATCCCGCCCGGCCGTGTCATGACGTACGGAGACGTCGCCGAGTGGCTCGGCGACGGCGGCCCGCGCCAGGTCGGCCGGGTCATGGCGCTGTACGGGGCCGCGGTGCCGTGGTGGCGTGTGGTGCGCGCCGACGGGGCACTGCTGCCCGGCCACGAACTGCGGGCGCTGGACCACTACCGCGAGGAGAGCACCCCACTGCGCGGGGCGTCGCGCAGCGCGGAGGGCCATCTGCCACGCCTCGACATGAAGCGGGCGCGGTGGGACGGCGTCACCGGTCGCGCGGTCGCGGACGCCGACGCGGACAGGGACAGGGGCGGAGGTGCTCACATCTGACAGCTTCGGCCATTCGGGTGCCCAATGGGCGGCGCCGGGCCCGGTGCGTGACGTGGAACACGACGCGTTGTGCGACGGCACCCCCGAGACGCGTGGCATCCGCGAGACGCGTGGCACCTGCGGGATGTGCGGTACCTGCGACGCCTGCGGTATCTGTGACGCCTGCGGTATCTGTGACACCTGCGGTATCTGTGACACCTGTGACACCTGCAGTATCTGTGACACCTGTGACACCCGTGACCCCGAACGTGACGAGGTACGCAGCGGACACGCCCCGTAGCGCGCCCCCGCTGGCGTAGCGTCGTCAGTTCGCAGCACGCACCGCACTCTCATCACCGGTACATCCGGTACACGCACGGAAGAAGCCCGTGCACGCACGCACAACCCACGTACATCCAGTACACCCGACACGTACACCCAGTACACCCACCAGGACCGGCGACGACCCACGTGAGCACCTCCTCCACCCGGCACAGTCCGCACCGTCAGGCACGGCAGCGGACCGCGGGCGCGTACCGACTGGTGCGCACCCCGCCGGGCTCCGTGGACCCCCCTCTCCTGGACGCGGCGCAACGCGCGGTGGTTGATCACCCCGGCGGCCCGCTCCTGGTGCTCGCCGGACCCGGCACCGGCAAGACGACCACGCTCGTCGAGGCGGTCGCCGCACGTGTGACCTCGGGCACCGACCCGGCCCGCATCCTGGTCCTCACGTTCAGTCGCAAGGCCGCCGTGGAGCTGCGCGACCGGATGGCCGCCCGGCTCGGTGCCGCCCGCGGTCCGCAGGCCACCACGTTCCACTCCTTCTGTTACGCACTGGTCCGCGCCCATCAGGACGCCGACCTCTTCGCCGAACCGATGCGGCTGCTCTCCGGGCCGGAGCAGGACGTCACCGTCCGCGAGCTGCTCGCCGGCCAGCTCGAACTGGAACGGGACGGCTTCCCGCACATCCGCTGGCCCGACGAGTTGCGGGCCTGTCTGACCACGCGCGGTTTCGCCGACGAGGTTCGGGCGGTGCTCGCCCGCAGCCGCGAGCTGGGCCTGGGCCCGGACGCGCTGGCCGACTTCGCCCGCCGCACCGGACGGCCGGACTGGGACGCCGCCGCCGCATTCCTCGCCGAGTATTTGGATGTGCTGGACGCGCAGGGCGTGCTGGACTACGCGGAGCTGGTGCACCGGGCCGTCCTGCTCGCGGAGCGCCCCGAGGTGTCGGAGCTGCTGGCCGGGCGGTACGACGCCGTCTTCGTGGACGAGTACCAGGACACGGACCCGGCGCAGGTACGGCTGCTGCGTGCGCTGGCCGGCAACCGGGGGAGCGTACCGGGCGCCGGGGGCGGCCGGGATCTGATCGCCTTCGGTGACCCGGACCAGTCGATCTACGCGTTCCGGGGCGCCGATGTGAATGGCATCCTCGACTTCCCCGACGTGTTCCGGCGGGCGGACGGCGCCCCGGCCCCGGTCGGCGTCCTCACCACCTCGCGCCGTTCCGGCGGACAGTTGCTGGCCGCTACCCGGCTGCTCACCCGACGGATGCCATTGACCCGACTGCCCTCGGCGAAGGTCCGCGCCCACCGGGAGCTGGCCGCGGTCCGCGAGGGCGGCAGCGTGGAGGCGTACACCTATCCGACCGCCTCGGCCGAGCTGGACAACATCGCCGATCTGCTGCGCCGGGCGCATCTGGAGGACGGCGTCCCGTGGCACGAGATGGCGGTGCTCGTACGGGCCGGAGGACGCGTGATCCCCTCCGTGCGCCGGGCACTGACGTCGGCGGGCGTCCCCCTGGAAGTCGACGGCGACGACCTCCCCCTACGGCACGAACCGGCGGTGGCCCCGCTCCTGACAGCCCTCCGCGCGGTCGCCACAGCGGCCCTGCGCCGGAGTGCGCCGGGCGCGGAGGCTCTCGTTCCCGACCGGCTTCCCGACCTCGATCTCGACCAGGAGCACGGCAACCACGAGCCCGACAGGGAACCCGACTGCGATCCCGACGAGGAGCCCGACCGGGAACCCCGCAGGCCCACTGAGGAACCGCCCGCCCCCGAAGCGCCATCGTGGCTGGACACCGAGACCGCACTGACCCTCCTCACCTCCCCTCTCGGCTCCATGGACGCGGCAGACCTGCGCCGGCTCGGCCGGGCCCTGCGCGACGAGGAGCGGGCCGCCGGGAACCGCGTACCGGCGCCCTCCGGCGACCTGTTGGCGCGCGCGCTCGCCGAGCCCGAACGGCTCGTCGCGCACGATCCGGCGTACGCCCGTGGCGCCCAGCGCCTCGGCGCGCTTCTGCGCAAGGCGCGCGAACTCCTCGAAGGCGGCGGCACCGCGGAGGAGGCTCTGTGGGAGCTGTGGGCCGGCACCCCGTGGCCGGGGCGGCTGGAGCGTGCCGCACTGCGCGGGGGCGCGGGCGGCCGCAACGCCGACCGCGACCTGGACGCCGTCTGCGCACTCTTCGACACGGCGGCCCGAGCCGAGGAACGTACCGGCGGACGGGGCGCGCTCAACTTCCTGGAGGAGGTCGACGCCCAGGACATCGCCGCCGACACCCTGTCCAGGCGCGCGGTGCGCCCCGAGGCCGTACGGCTGATGACCGCACACCGTTCGAAGGGCCTGGAATGGCGCCTCGTCGTCGTCGCGGGCGTGCAGGAAGGGCTCTGGCCGGACCTGCGCCGCCGCGGTTCGCTGCTCGAAGCGGACCGGATCGGCCGGGACGGCCTGGCCGAACCGCTCACCCCCGGTGCCCTCCTCGCCGAGGAACGCCGCCTCTTCTACGTGGCGGCGACCCGGGCCCGCGAACGTCTCGTCGTCACCGCGGTCAAGGCACCCGCCGACGACGGCGATCAGCCGTCCCGCTTCCTCACCGAGCTCGGCGTCGAACCGCGCGACGTCACCGGCCGGCCGCGCCGCCCGCTCGCCGTCGCCGCGCTCGTCGCCGAACTCCGCGCCACCACCGTCGACCCGGACGCCTCCGACAACCTGCGCGAGGAAGCCGCCCACCGCCTCGCCCGCCTCGCCGCGCTCACCGACGACGACGGCCAGCCGCTCGTACCCGCGGCCCACCCCTACCGCTGGTGGGGTCTGTACGAGCCGACCCGCTCCACCGTCCCGCTCCGCGACCGGGACCAGCCCGTGGCCCTGTCCGGCAGTGGGCTCGACCAGCTCGCCAACACCTGCGCGCTCCAGTGGTTCCTCGGCCGCGAAGTGAAGGCGGACGCCCCGGCGACGGCCGCCCAGGGCTTCGGCAACGTCGTCCACGTCCTGGCCGACGAGGTGGCGTCCGGGCGCACCCCCGCCGATCTGGCCGTCCTGATGGAGCGACTCGACTCGGTCTGGGACGGTCTCGTCTTCGACGCCCCCTGGAAGTCCCAGCAGGAGAAGGAACAAGCCAGGGCCGCCCTCGAACGCTTCCTGCGCTGGCACGTCATGGACCGCGCCGGGCGCACCCCCGCCGCCAGTGAGCACGACTTCGACGTGACACTGGAGGCGGGGGAGTACGAGGTACGCATCCGGGGCTCCATGGACCGCGTCGAACAGGACGCCGACGGCCGGGCGTACGTCGTCGACTTCAAGACCGGCAAACAGTCCCCGACCAAGGACGAGGTCACCCGCCACCCCCAGCTCGCCGTGTACCAGCTGGCCGTACGGGAAGGGGCGGTCGACGAGATCTTCGACGGACGGCGCCCCGTGCCCGGCGGCGCCGAACTCGTACAGCTGCGACAGCCCGCGCCCAAGAAGGAGGGCGGCGACGCACTTCCCAAGGTGCAGGCCCAGGAGCCCCTCTCCGGTGAGTGGGTCCCCGACCTGCTGGCCACGGCCGCCGGACGGGTCCTGGACGAACGGTTCACGCCCACGACCGGCCAGCACTGCACGCACTGCGCCTTCCGCGCCTCGTGCAGCGCACAGCCGGAGGGCCGGCACATCCTGGAGTGAGCCGGGCACGGACTCCCCGGCGGCCCGCACGTTGTCAGTGCGTCCGGTTAGCCTCGGTCGGGTGTCCTCGCATATCACTGATCCCGAGCAGCTGAAGGAGCTCCTCGGGATCCCGTTCACCCCGGAGCAGACGGCCTGCATCACAGCGCCGCCCGCCCCGCAGGTGATCGTCGCCGGAGCCGGGTCGGGGAAGACCACGGTGATGGCGGCGCGCGTGGTGTGGCTGGTCGGGACGGGGCAGGTGGCCCCCGAGCAGGTCCTCGGACTCACCTTCACCAACAAGGCGGCGGGCGAGCTCGCCGAGCGCGTCCGCAAGGCCCTGGTCGCCGCCGGGGTCACCGATCCGGATGCCATCGACCCGGACAACCCCCCGGGCGAGCCCAGCATCTCCACGTACCACGCCTTCGCCGGCCGGCTCCTCACCGAGCACGGACTGCGCATCGGCCTCGAACCCACGACCCGCCTCCTCGCCGACGCCACCCGCTACCAGCTCGCCGCTCGCGTACTGCGCGAGGCGCCCGGCCCCTACCCGGCCCTGACCAGGTCGTTCCCCACACTGGTCAGCGATCTGCTGGCCCTCGACGCCGAGCTGGCCGAACATCTCGTACGCCCCGAACAGCTCGCGGAGTACGACACCGACCTGCTCCGTACGCTCGAATCGGCCCGGCTCACCAACGCCGAGCTGCGCAAGATCCCCGAGACGGCCCAGGCCCGCCGAGAGCTGCTGCAACTGACCGGCCGCTACCGCGAGGCCAAGAAGAGCCGCGACCTCCTCGACTTCGGCGACCAGATCGCGCTCTCCGCCGAGCTGGCCCTCACCCGCCCGGAGGTCGGCGCGATCCTGCGCGAAGAGTTCCGCGTCGTGCTGCTCGACGAGTACCAGGACACCTCGGTCGCCCAGCGCCTGCTGCTCTCCGCCCTCTTCGGCCGCGGTCCGGAAGGCGGAGTCCCCGAAGGCGGCGGTCCGGGCGGCGGTGGCCCCGAAGGCGCGGCGGCGACCGGGCACGCCGTCACCGCCGTCGGCGACCCCTGTCAGGCGATCTACGGCTGGCGCGGTGCTTCCGTGGCCAACCTCGACGACTTCCCGCTCCACTTCCCGCACGCCGACGGCACCCCCGCCACCCGCTACTCCCTCAGTGAGAACCGCCGCAGCGGCGGCCGGCTCCTCCACCTCGCCAATGGCCTCGCGGCCCCCCTGCGCGCCATGCACGAGGGCGTCGAGGCCCTGCGCCCCGCCCCTGGTGCCGAGCGCGACGGCATCGTCCGCTGCGCCCTGCTGCGTACCCACACCGAAGAGATCGACTGGCTGGCCGACTCGATCGCCCACCTCGTCACGACCGGCAAGGCGCCCGGGGAGATCGCCGTCCTGTGCCGCACCGCGGGCGACTTCCCGGAGATCCAGGCGGCGCTGGTGGCCCGTGACGTCCCGGTCGAGGTCGTCGGCCTGTCCGGGCTGCTGCACCTGCCCGAGGTCGCCGACCTCGTCGCGGTCTGCGAGGTCCTTCAGGACCCCGGTGCCAACGCCTCCCTGGTCCGGCTGCTCACCGGCCCCCGCTGGCGGATCGGCCCCCGCGACCTGGCACTCCTCGGCCGCCGCGCCCGCCTCCTCGTCCACCGCGCGGCCCACGGCGACGACGCCGACCCCGACCGCCGCCTCGCCGAGGCCGTCGAGGGCGTCGACCCCGCCGAAGTGATCTCGCTCGCCGACGCGCTGGACACCTTCCTCGAATCGGGCGGAGGCGTGGACGACGGGCTTCCGTTCTCCACCGAGGCCCGCATCCGCTTCGCCCGCCTGGCCGCCGAACTGCGCGACCTGCGCCGCTCACTGGCCGACCCCCTGATGGACGTGCTGCACCGAGTCCTCGCCACCACCGGCCTGGAGGTAGAGCTCTCCGCGTCGCCGCACGCCCTGGCCGCCCGCCGCCGCGAGACCCTCGCCAACTTCCTCGACGTGGCCGCCCGCTTCGCCGCCGTCGAAGGCGAGGCCACCCTCCTCGCCTTCCTGGGCTTCCTACGGACCGCCGTCCAGTACGAGAAGGGCCTGGACAACGCCCTGCCCGGCGGCGAGAACACCGTCAAGGTCCTCACCGCGCACAAGTCCAAGGGCCTGGAGTGGGATGTCGTCGCAGTGCCCGGCCTGGTCACCGGCCAGTTCCCGAGCAGCCAGTCCCGCGACGCCTGGACCTCCCAGTCCAAGGTCCTCCCGCATGCCCTGCGCGGGGACACGGCCACCCTCCCCGTCCTCCACTCCTGGGACGCCAAGGGGCTCAAGGGCTTCAAGGAGGAGATGAAGGAGCACCAGCACACCGAGGAGCTCCGACTCGGATACGTCACCTTCACCCGGCCCCGCACCCTGCTGCTCGGCTCCGGCCACTGGTGGGGCCCGAGCCAGAAGAAGCCGCGCGGCCCGTCCGGCTTCCTGCACGCGCTGTACGAGCACTGCGTGGCCGGACACGGCGAGATCGAGGCCTGGGCGGACGAACCGGCCGAGGACGAGGAGAACCCTGCGCTCGCCGAGAGGGAGGCCGACCACGCGTGGCCGCTTCCCCTCGACGACACCGCGCTGACCCGCCGCCGGGCCGCCGCGGACACCGTGATGGCGCATCTGGAGGACCTGGCCGCGGCGGGCGGTGCGCTGCCGGATGCGTACGAGGCGCTGCCCGACGCCCCGGACCACGGCGGCCCTGACGACGCCCCGTACGACGACCTGTTCCCCGACGACGAGGCTTTTTCCGGCGACGAGACGTTCCCCGACGAGGCCGACGACTGGGACGCCCTGTCGACGGAACCCCCGCAGTCCCCGGCCCCCACCTCCCCTCCACACGCCCCCACGTCCCACGTCCCCGCGCCGCACGTCCCCACGTCCCCACGTCGCACGTCCCACGTCCCCGCGCCGCACGTCCCCGCGGCCCGCACTCCCGAGCCGGCCGGGAAACGCACCCTCACCCCGGAGGAATCCCGCACGCTCGCCTCCTGGGACCGTGACCTCGACGCCCTCACCGGCGAACTGCGCCGCGCCCGCGCCACCGTGCGCGACGTCCTCGTGCCGGCCTCGCTCTCCGCCACCCAGCTGCTGCGTCTCGCCGACGACCCCGACGGCTTCGCCCAGGAGCTGGCCCGCCCGATGCCGCGGCCCCCGCAGCCCGCGGCCCGAAGGGGCACCCGTTTCCACGCCTGGGTGGAGTCCCGCTTCGAGGAGCTGCCGCTGCCCCTGCTCGGGCCGGACGAGCTGCCCGGCGGCGACGAGAGCGACGCCGAGATCGCCGACGAACGCGACCTCGCCGCACTCAAGGAGGCCTTCGAGCGCACCCCGTACGCCCGCCGCACCCCGTACCGCGTGGAGACGCCGTTCCAGATCACGCTGGCCGGCCGGGTGATCCGGGGCCGTATCGACGCGGTGTACCGCACCGGGGACACATACGAGATCGTCGACTGGAAGACCACCCGCACCAACACCGCCGACCCCCTCCAGCTCGCCGTGTACCGCCTGGCCTGGGCCGAGCTGCACGACCTGCCGCTCACCGCCGTCACGGCCACGTTCCTGTACGTACGCAGCGGAGAGACCGTCCACCCCACCCGCCTCCCGGGCCGGGCGGAGCTGGAGCGGCTCCTGCTGGACGAGCCACCCTCCGCAGGCCGATAGGCTCAAGCCCATGAGCGAGACCCCGGACAGCGCCGTCCGTACGTACACCGAACAGCACCGTGCAGCCTTCCTCGACGACCTCGCCGACTGGCTGTGCATCCCGTCCGTATCCGCCCAGCCGGTCCACGACGGGGACGTACGACGCAGCGCCGAGTGGCTGTCCGCCAAGCTCGAGGAGACCGGTTTCCCGGTCACCGAGATCTGGGAGACGCCCGGTGCTCCCGCGGTCTTCGCCGAGTGGCCGTCCGACGACCCGGATGCCCCGACCGTCCTCGTCTACGGGCACCACGACGTGCAGCCCGCCGCCCGTGAGGACGGCTGGGACACCGACCCGTTCGAGCCGGTGATCCGCGACGGCCGCATGTACGGGCGGGGCGCCGCGGACGACAAGGGGCAGGTGTTCTTCCACACCCTCGGCGTCCGGGCCCACCTCGCCGCCACCGGCCGCACCACTCCCGCCGTCAACCTCAAGCTGCTGATCGAGGGCGAGGAGGAGTCCGGCTCCCCGAACTTCCGCGCCCTGGTCGAGGAGCGGGCCGCCCGGCTCACCACCGACGCCGTGATCGTCTCCGACACCGGCATGTGGGACGAGACGACCCCCACGGTCTGCACGGGCATGCGCGGCCTGGCGGAGTGCGAGATCGAGCTGTACGGACCCGAACAGGACATCCACTCCGGCTCGTTCGGCGGTGCGGTCCCCAACCCGGCGAGCGCCGTGGCCCGGCTCGTCGCCGCGCTGCACGACGCGGACGGACGGGTCGCGGTCCCGGGCTTCTACGACGGCGTGACGGAACTCACCGACACCGAGCGCGCGCTCTTCGCCGAGCTGCCTTTCGACGAGGCCACCTGGCTGCGTACCGCCAAGTCACGAGCGGCGTCGGGCGAAGCCGGCTACTCCACGCTGGAACGCATCTGGGCCCGCCCCACGGCCGAGGTCAATGGCATCGGAGGCGGATACCAGGGCGCCGGAAGCAAGACGATCATCCCGGCCTCCGCTCTGGTGAAGATCAGCTTCCGGCTGGTCGCGGGCCAGGATCCCGACCACATCCAACGGGCCGTCCGGACCTGGGTCGAGACGCAGGTCCCGGCCGGTGTCCGACACCGCATCACCTTCGCCCCGGCCACCCGCCCCTGCCTGACCCCGCTGGACCACCCCGCCCTGCAGGCCGTGGCCCGCGCCATGGGACGGGCCTTCGGCCAGAAGATCCTCTTCACCCGCGAGGGAGGCTCGGGGCCCGCCGCCGACCTGCAGGACGTGCTCGGCACGCCCGTCCTCTTCCTGGGCATCTCCGTACCGTCCGACGGCTGGCACGCGCCCAACGAGAAGGTCGAACTCGGCCTTCTGTTCAAGGGCGTGGAGACAGCGGCCCATCTCTGGGGCGAACTGGCCGCCGCACTCCGCTGAATCCTCTGAACACCCGATCCATCCCGGGGGAGTAGGAAGCACCTGTGAGCACCTTCGACAACGCCACCACAGACCGGCCCATCGGTCTCACGGCGCCCAGCGGCATCGACCGGGCGGCGCACCACCGTCTCGACGAGGCCTGGCTGTCCGCCGCGTGGAGCCACCCGACCACCCGTGTGTTCGTCGTCTCCGGCGGGCAGGTGCTGATCGACGACACGGCCGACGGCGGTACGGAGATCGTCATGACCCCGGCCTTCGAGGCCCCGGTCACCGAGACCCACCGCTACTTCCTCGGCACGGACGAGGACGGCATCAGCTACTTCGCGCTCCAGAAGGACTCCCTGCCCGGCCGGATGGACCAGCCGGCCCGTCCGGCCGGCCTGCGCGAGGCCGGGCTGCTGCTCGGCCCCCGTGACGCCGGCCTGATGGTGCACGCGGTGGCCCTGGAGAACTGGCAGCGCCTGCACCGCTTCTGCTCGCGCTGCGGCGAACGCACGGTCATCGCGGCGGCCGGCCACATCCGCCGCTGCCCGGCCTGCGGCGCCGAGCACTACCCGCGTACAGACCCGGCGGTCATCATGCTGGTGACGGACGACCAGGACCGCGCGCTGCTGGGCCGCCAGGTGCACTGGCCCGAGGGCCGCTTCTCGACGCTCGCGGGCTTCGTCGAACCGGGGGAGTCGATCGAGCAGTCCGTGGCCCGCGAGGTCTTCGAGGAGGCGGGCATCACGGTCGGCGAGGTCGAATACATCGCCAGCCAGCCCTGGCCGTTCCCGTCCAGCCTGATGCTCGGTTTCATGGCACGCGCGACATCGTCGGAGATCGATGTGGACGGCGAGGAGATCGAGGAGGCCCGCTGGTTCTCCCGCGAGGACCTGACGGCGGCCTTCGAGTCGGGCGAGGTCATGCCGCCGTTCGGCATCTCGATCGCGGCCCGTCTGATCGAGCTCTGGTACGGCAAACCGCTCCCGAAGCCGGGCACGGTCGGTTGACGTACGGCCCGCGGCATACGGCTCACGGCTCACGGCATACGCGAACGCCCTCTCCGGTCGAGTACCGGAGAGGGCGTTCGCGTACGGCGTTCCCGTACCATGTTCCCGCACTGCGGGAGCTGCCTGATCAGACGGCGAGCGCCTGCTTCACCTGGGCCAGGGACGGGTTCGTCATGACGGCCTCGACACCCGTGGAGCCGACCACCAGGACGGTGGGAACGGTCTGGTTGCCCCCGTTGGCCTTCTCGACGAAGGCTGCGGACTCCGGGTCCTGCTCGATGTTGATCTCGTTGTACGCGATGCCCTCGCGGTCCATCTGGCCCTTGAGCCGACGGCAGTAGCCGCACCACGTGGTGCTGTACATCGTCACAGTGCCCGGCATGCTTCGCGCTCCTCTGTCTCGTGAGTCTGTCTCATCCGTCTCATCCGTCATGCGGAGAAGCTGGAAAGTGCGTCACCGCACGGAAGAGGAACGTACGTGAGGCAACCACCATTCCCGCGACCACCCCCGTATCGGGCGGTAGGCCGCCACCCCGTATCGGGCCGCCCCTCGCATTAGTACGACAGATGCGGCCCCCTGTGGACAACCTTCGCACCGGCCTCTTCCGACCTGGCAGCATGGCGGGGTGACAGCAGCAACGCATTCCTCCCTCTTCCCGCAGGTCCCCGAGTCGGCCGACGCCGTGCTCGACGGCCTGGACCCCGAGCAACGCGAGGTCGCCATGGCCCTGCACGGCCCGGTGTGTGTGCTGGCCGGAGCCGGTACGGGCAAGACGCGCGCGATCACGCATCGCATCGCCTACGGGGTGCGCGCCGGAATACTCCAGCCGACGAGCGTGCTCGCCGTCACGTTCACCAATCGGGCCGCGGGCGAGATGCGGGGACGGCTGCGCCAGCTCGGCGCGGGCGGTGTGCAGGCGCGGACGTTCCACTCCGCCGCCCTGCGCCAGCTCCAGTACTTCTGGCCGAAAGCGGTCGGTGGTGACCTGCCGAGGCTGGTGGAGCGCAAGGTCCAGCTGGTCGCCGAGGCCGCGGCCCGCTGCCGCATCCGCCTCGACCGCAACGAGCTGCGCGATGTCACCAGCGAGATCGAGTGGTCCAAGGTCACCCAGACCGTGCCCGCCGACTACCCGGCAGTGGTCGCCAAGACCCAGCGCGACGCCCCGCGCGACCCGGCGGAGATCTCCCAGATCTATGCGATGTACGAGCAACTGAAGCGCGACCGCTCGGTGATCGACTTCGAGGATGTGCTGCTTCTCACCGTCGCCATCCTTCAGGACCGCCATGACATCGCCGACCACGTCCGCCGCCAGTACCAGCACTTCGTCGTCGACGAGTACCAGGACGTCAGCCCGCTCCAGCAGCGGCTGCTCGATCTCTGGCTCGGAGACCGGGACACCCTGTGCGTCGTCGGCGACGCCAGCCAGACGATCTACTCCTTCACCGGAGCCACCCCCGACCACCTGCTGAATTTCCGCACCCGCCACCCCAACGCGACGGTGGTCAAGCTGGTCCGGGACTACCGCTCCACCCCCCAGGTCGTCCATCTGGCCAACGGGCTGCTCGGCCAGGCCCGCGGCCGCGCCGCCGAGCACCGGCTCGAACTGGTCTCGCAGCGCGAGCCCGGCCCCGAGCCCGCCTATACGGAGTACGCGGACGAGCCCGCGGAGGCGGAGGGCACCGCCCGCCGCATCCGCGATCTGATCGCCGCAGGCGTCCCGGCCGGCGAGATCGCCGTCCTCTACCGGGTCAACTCCCAGTCCGAGGTCTACGAACAGGCTCTGGCCGACGCGGGCGTGCCGTACCAGCTCCGCGGCGCCGAGCGCTTCTTCGAACGGGCAGAGGTACGGGAGGCGGGCGTCGCCCTGCGCGGCGCGGCACGCGCGGGGGGCAACGACTCCCTGCTCGACGACGCGGAGGGGCTGTCGGCGGAGGTGCGCGCGGTGCTCTCCACCAAGGGGTGGACCACGGAACCGCCCGCGGGCTCCGGCGCGGTGCGCGACCGCTGGGAATCCCTGGCCGCCCTGGTCCGGCTGGCCGAGGACTTCGAACAGGCCAAGCCGGGTGCGACACTCTCCGACCTGGTGGCGGAGCTCGACGAGCGGGCCGCCGCCCAGCACGCCCCCACCGTCCAGGGGGTCACTCTCGCCTCGCTGCACTCGGCGAAGGGCCTGGAGTGGGACGCCGTGTTCCTGGTCGGTCTGACCGAGGGCATGATGCCGATCACCTACGCCAAGACCGACGAGCAGGTCGAGGAGGAGCGCCGACTGCTGTACGTCGGTGTCACCCGGGCGCGCCTGCACCTCTCGCTGTCGTGGTCGCTGTCCCGCTCACCCGGGGGCCGCGCCGGACGTCGTCCGAGCCGGTTCCTGAACGGACTGCGCCCCGGCTCGGGGGCCCTCGGCGCGCGTGGCGCGGCGGGTGGCGGCGGCGGCGGCATCGAGCGGGGCAACGGACGGGTCGCCAGGCGCGGCGCGCGCGGCCCGGCCCGGTGCCGGGTATGCGGCAAGACCCTCACCGACGCGGGCGAGATGAAACTGATGCGCTGCGACGACTGCCCCTCCGACATGGACGAGGCGCTGTACGAGCGGCTGCGCGACTGGCGGGCGGTCCGGGCGAAGGAGATCGGTCAGCCCGCGTACTGCGTCTTCACGGACAAGACGCTGATGGCGATCGCGGAGGCGGTGCCGGGCAGCGCGGGCGAACTGGCCGGGATCTCCGGGGTCGGCGCGCGGAAGCTGGACCGCTTCGGGACCGCGGTACTTGCCATTTGCGCAGGTGAGGCGGTGGAGGAAGAGGTCGGAGACGCTGTTGACGAGGTGTGAGAAAAACTCGTCGAAAAAATAGTTTGCGCCCGCCCCAGTCATCACCATAGGTTCTTAACCACGGGAACAGCGACTTCTCTGAAGCCCTGGCCCTGTGCTGTACTTATCCAAATACGTAGGACTGGTTCACCGGTCCCCCGAGACGCCGAGAGGAGGCGATTGAAGTGATCAGCATCATCGAGACCAACAAAGTGACCGATCTCTCGGTCGTCTCCGCCTGCTCGCTCGGCCTCGCCTGCTCTTCCGAGTCCTCGCTCCGTGGCACCGGTATGTCCGGCATTTCTGCCGTCAGCCCGCTGTCCCTGGCGAGCCTCCCCGTGCGGGAGCGCAATGAGCGACCGACCCAGGCACCGGCAGCAGCAGTAGCGAAGGGACAGGCCCAGGCCTATGCCTTTGCGGCCGTCGGTGCGGGAGCGGAATCCGGCGCCAAGAAGCAGATGACGCACCACCACACGATGTGGGCCTTCCGTGGGCCTGAACCCTGGAGTGATCCAGCCTGATTCACCATCAGGCCGGCGCCTTCAGGGCCGCGGAACCCCACTCGGGATCCGCGGCCCTTTTGTTTTGTCCAAACGGACGAGACAACCGAAGGAGCCTCGGGACGAGCAGCACCCGGTACCAGCCGCCCCCCGGCCAACAGGCCGGAACGACCAGACGAGGACACCACCCACCGTGCAACTCGAAGCGCACGCCCCGTCCGTACCGACTTCCGACACGATCCCGCCGCCCGGCCTCACGGAGGACTCCGCCTTGATCCCCCTCACTGCGCTCACCGCGCTCGACGACGCCATCGAGAACCTCGGCGTGCCCGTCCCCTGCCGCTCCTATGACCCGGAGGTCTTCTTCGCCGAGTCGCCGGCCGACGTCGAGTACGCCAAGTCCCTCTGCCGCACCTGCCCGCTCGTGGAGGCCTGCCTCGCCGGCGCCAAGGAGCGGCGCGAGCCGTGGGGCGTCTGGGGCGGTGAGCTCTTCATCCAGGGCGTCGTCGTCGCTCGCAAGCGGCCGCGTGGCCGTCCGCGCAAGAACCCGGTCGCGGCGTGACCGCCGTGCTGGGGGTCACGGCCCCCAAACCCATGAAGCGCCCCGGAACCATCGACCGTCCCCACACCCACGATCCCCGAAATCAGGCTCCGATGTCCGTCCCCACGAATGAGCCCGTCGGCTCCGCAACACCGAACGTCACGATCACCGGCGCGAACGACTCGCGTCAGAACAGGACCCGCGAGATGCAACTCATCCCAGAAGCCCTGGCTCGTGCGCATATGCACGACCGCCTGAGGGAAGCCGACACGCAACGCCAGGCCGTCCGCCTGGTCACCGCGCGCCGGATGCAGCGCCGAGCCGAGCGCGCCTCGATGCGCGCCCGCCGTGCGCTGGCCATGGCGGTCATGCACTAGTCGAGCCGGACACCAGCAGCACCCGCTGCCGGGCAGCCGCTCTGCCCGGGAGCAATCAGTCCCCGCAGTGAGTACCCCTTCCGCAGGGCCGGTCCGTTCGGACCGGCCCCGCTGTCGTGCTCGGCGGATGTGCTGTGCGGTCGCGTTGTGTGGTGTCGTGCGGCACGGCAGCGACGGAGTTATCGTCACAAGGTGAACGAGGAGACTCATCACCGGATTCAGCGACCCCCGCAGAGGGACGCCGCAGTGGTCGCATGTGCTCTGTGCGGCACCTCCGCCGGCAGCGGTACCGCACCGCCGACATGGCTCTGCTCCGTGGAGAACGGCAGACACCAGTACTTCTGCGAAGTGTGCGCCCGCACCCATATCAGGGCGATCGAGAGCCGTCTCGACTCTGCCTGGTGGTGAGGCCCTGGGACGTGACGGCCCCGGGTGTGGCGTTCCGGGCGTGACGGCCCGGGGTGTGAGGGTTTGGGCGTGACGGTCCGGGCTCGTACCCGGAGCCTGAAGGCCCCCTGCCCTAGGCGCCCGCGGCCGCGTCGCCCGCCAACTCCTTTACCACGGGCTCTTGCTCATCCGCCGAAAGGAACCCTGGTACCCAGGATTCGAGTTCATCGCGCAGCCGCACCGTCGCACCCAGCTGGCACAGCACGCCGATCGTGCTCAGCGTCACCCGGTGTATCAGCAGATAGGCGGGCGGCAGATTCAACTGCTTGCCCAGCTGATGAGCGGGCGAGCGAGGATCCGCGATACGCGCCGCCTGATTGCGCATCCAGCTCCGGGTGAAGGTGAACTCCTCCACCTGCGCCGGTTCGATGATCGGGAGAAGATAGTCGAGCACCGCATCAGGGTCCAGGTCGATCGATTCCTTGACGAACCCCTCCTCGCGCAGCAGCTCGTACACCGCCTCCGCGTCACCCGTCAGCGCCAGCCGCAAGGAATCACCGATGGTCTGCGGCAGACCACCCGGCAGCCGGTCCACCGTGCCGAAGTCCAGCACCCCGAGCCGCCACTGCCCGGCCTCGCGGGCCTCATCACTCACGCCCGTCTCACCGATTTCGCCGGCTTCGTGGTCCGGGGACAGCAGCCGGAAGTTGCCCGGATGCGGGTCCGCGTGCAGCAACCCGGTGCGCGCCGGTCCCGAGAAGAGGAATCGTGCCAGCAACTGACCGGCCCGGTCCCGCTGTTCCGGCGTGCCCTGCGCGATCACATCGGCCAGCGGAACACCATCCATCCACTCCGTCACCAGCACCTGGTCGGACTGGTGCACGACACTGGGGATCACGACATCCGGATCGGCCGCGAACTCCTCCGCATGGGCCCGTTGCGACCGTGCCTCCTGTTCGTAGTCCAGCTCCTCCGAGACCCGGTCACGCAGCTCCTTGATGAGCGGTTTGATGTCCATTCCCGGGATCAACGGGCCGAGCAGCCGGGCGAACCTGCTGAGCTGGGTCAGATCCGAGAGCAGCGCTTCTCCGGCGCCCGGATACTGCACCTTCACCGCGACGTCCCGCCCGTCGTGCCACACCGCCCGGTGGACCTGACCGATCGAGGCGGCGGCCGACGGCTTGTCATCGAATTCGAGGAACAGCTCCCGCCAGTCCTCGCCGAGCCGCTCCTCCAGCACCGCGTGCACCGTGCCGCTGGGCAGGGGAGGCGCGGCTTCCTGCAGTTTGGTGAGCGCCGCCCGGTACGGTCCGGCGACCTCCTCGGGCAGTGCCGACTCGAAGACGGACAGGGCCTGACCCAGCTTCATCGCCCCGCCCTTCAATTCCCCCAGGACCTTGAAGAGCTGATCCGCTGTGCGCTGCTGGACCTCCCGGGCGACCAACTCCGCGGACTTCCCGCCGATCCGCTTGCCCAGGCCCCACGTGGCGCGGCCTGCGAAACCCAGTGGCAGGGCGGCCAACTTGGCGGTACGGGTGACCGCTTTCCGGGGTAGATCAGACATGAGCCCCTCCAAATCCCAGACTGCCGTGCCGCGTGCGACGGTTACCCGGCCATTGTGTCGTGTACCGCGTCGGCCATGGAGGCGCGCTCCCTCTCAGTGTGTCCAGCCGCTCCGCAGGAGCAGCCGGGATGCGCCCCGATCCGCTCGGACCGCCAGTCCAACAGCGGTAGCGCGGTCTCCCAGCGGGCCCCCGTACTGGTCGGCAGCTCCCCGTCCAGAAAGGACAGCGCGTGGGCGGCCGCCAGACCGGCCACTGCCGTCGCCAGCGCCAGGTCGCAGGCCTGGACGGCGGTGCGCCGCCCGGACTGCCACTGCGAGAGCATCCTGGACCAGCCCTTGTCCCGCTCCGCACGCTTCAGCGCGAGGCATCCCGCGCACGCCGTGCCCCCGGGCAGGACGAGGGGCCCGACCACACCTGTCGCCTCCATCACTCCGGCATAGAGATGGGGAGTTCCCGAAGCGATCCACGGTTCCGCCGGGCGCGGGTCGGGGGCGTACACCGCGAGGCCGTCACGAGGCGCGACCACGATCAGCGACAGCCCCGGCTCGCCACCCGCCGAGGCCTCCGCCGTCTCCGCCGTCCGGGGAGCCGAACCGGCGGCGGATCTGCGCACCAACTGCCGGGCCGCGGTGGCCCTGCGCTCTCCGACGGCTGCCGGTGGAAGCCCACCGGGTGAGACGTCCCACGGCTCGGTGCACCCGCCGTCCAGGACCTCCACCCGACCCACCCCGGAGCCGGACAGCACCGCCGCGATCGTGGCACCGACCCGCCCGGCACCTCGCACCTGTACCCGCATCGCCCGGCGGGCCGCCAACCGCCGCATGCCGCCACCCGGCTCGGGATGGACGACCGAGAGCGACGCCAGATCAGGGCGGTGCCGCTCCATGGCGTCGGGCCGGTTCCGTAACGCATCGGTCTCCGGGCCGGCGGCCCGCACATCGTCGATCAGGCCGGCATCCAACAACCTGCCGATCAATGTGTCTACTTGATGGTCCGACAGATCAAGCGCGCGGGCCTCTTCACGCAGCAGCGGCAGGCCGCGCGTACCGTCGAGCAGTTCCAGAAAACAGCCCGTGGCGATATCCATCGGACCGAGCTTCACCGCATGAGCGGCGGTCACCCCGAATTGCACGGTGCCCTGTGTGCACCACGCGCGGCGCAGTGCGGGCTTCAACATCGGATACACGCCTTCCCCCGGTCTGTGTTCCATGATCTCTGTGCCTGGGCTGTGGCCCGGATCTCCGCGAGATCCGTTGTCAGAATGCAGGTCGGCGGCGAAGTGTGCAGAAAGTTATCCACAGGCATGGGGTATTAGTCGTTCAAATGGTGCATGGCGTGGAGTGGATCGCGCGAACCGTCCCGGAGGGGGGACTTCCCCCACTGACACCGGGTAACGTCATGGCGTGCCCGCCGACCCGTCACCCGGACTCGCCGGGGAGACCCCCGCGCGCATTGCCGGAACCCCTCAGCGCAGCGCGGTGGACCGTGCGCCCCGCGTCTCGGCAACGAGCGCGGTCGAGGTCCGCAGGAGCACCCGCCGCAGCAGAACGGTCTCCGCGTACCGGGAGGGTGACCGCACCATCGTGCTCATCCCCGCCCGGATGTCCGCGGCCGAGGAGCAGCGCTGGGTGAACGTGATGCTCGACAAGCTCGCGGCCCAGGAGAGCAAGCGCATCCTCGGCGACAGTGAACTGACCGAGCGCGCCGACCGGTTGTCCGCCCAGTATTTCGAGGGCCGGGCCAGACCCGCGTCCGTGCGATGGGTGACCAATCAGAACACCCGATGGGGGTCCTGCACCCCGGCGGAGGGCAGTATCCGCCTGTCGCACCGGCTGCAGGGCATGCCCGAGTACGTCGTCGATTACGTACTCGTCCATGAGCTGGCCCATCTGCTCGTCCCCGGTCACGGCCCGCGCTTCTGGCGGCTGCTGGAGGCGTATCCCCGCACCGAACGGGCCAGGGGCTACCTGGAGGGTGTGGTGGCGGCCGACCGGCTGCCGCATCTGCCCGCCGCGCGCGGTGAGTGACGGTCAGCGGTTCTGTACCGGGTCTGTACCGACTTAGCTCAATGTCGGAGTTTGCGGTTAGCCTGACGCGAGGCATTCACATTCGGGATGGGGGACGGTCGTTACGCATGGCCAGGGAATTCCAACGCGGCCACAAGGCCAAGATCAGCGATCTCACACCGGGGACGGACCTGTACGTAGGTGTGCAGATTGCCGGCCCGGGACTGACCTTTGACATCAGCTGCTTCGGCCTCGATGCCGATGAGCAGCTCTCCGACGACCGGTATTTCATCTTCTTCAATCAGCCTAAATCACCCGAGGAGTCCATTCAGCTCCTCGGCGCCCAGGCCGGTGACACCGAGTCGTTCCGCGTCACTCTGGACCGCATTCCGGCGAACATTCACAAGCTGTCGTTCACCGCGACGGTCGACGGCGCCGGGCAGATGTCCCGGGTCGGCCCCGGCTACATCCGGATCGTCGCGGGTGGCGAAGAAGTCGTCAGGTACGCCTTCACCGGTTCGGAGTTCACCACCGAGCGTGCGGTGATGCTGGGTGACTTCTATCTGAAGGACGTCTGGCGGTTCGCCGCGGTGGGCCAGGGCTTCGACGGTGGCCTCGACGCGCTGCTGAAGAACTTCGGCGGCGAGGTCGCCGAGGAAGCGCCCCCCGCACCTCAGCCGCAGGCCGCCGCCCCGTCATTCGCCCCGCCCGCCCAAGCGGCCGCACCGGCACCCGCCCCGTCCTTCGGCGCCCCGGCCGCACCGCAGGCGTCCCAAGCACCGCAGCCCGCTCCGCCCTTCGGAGCCCCGGCCGCGCAGGCCCCGGTTCCCACGCCGCAGCAGCAGATGCATGCCGCGCCGACGATAGCGGCCCCGATGGCACCGCACGGCGGCATGGTGCCGCCGCCCGCCCCCGCCCCGGCTCCCTACGGACAGCCTGGCCAGCCGCCCCAGCAGCCGCAGTTCGGGCAGATCCCCGGCCAGCATCCCCCGCCCGTCGCTCCGTACGGCCAGCAGGCTCCTGCCCCGTACGGAATGCAGCCTCCCGGTATGCCCCAGGGCGTTCCGCAAGGGATGCCGCAGGCCGGGGCCGGGCTGCAGGCCGCGCTCCAGCCGTACAAGGAGACGGCCACCGGGCAGCGTTGGACCCCGCAGAACCAACAGCTCATGCGGGTCGACCTCACCGTGGGCGGTACGCCGGTGCTCGCCCGTCAGGGCAGCATGGTGATGTACCAGGGCAAGGTCGACTTCGGCTACAAGGGCGCCGGCTTTGCCGGCCGCATCGTCGGCAACGCGACAGGCCAAGAGATGCAGCTGATGCGCTGCACCGGCCGTGGACAGGTCTTCCTCGCCGAGGACGGTTCCCATCTGCACGCCATCGAACTGCAGGGCGACGGCATTTGCGTCTCGGCGGAGAACGTCCTCGCCTTCGACGAGTCGCTGCAGCACGAGGTCCGCAGGATCGAAGGCCACGGCATCCCCGGCGGCGCCCTGTTCACCATGCAGTTCCAGGGCACTGGCACGGTCGTCGTCAAGACTCACGGCGTCCCCGTCGTCCTGCCCGTCACCCCGACCACCTTCGCCGACTGCAACGCCGTCGTCGCCTGGTCGTCCGCCTCCCAGGTGATCATCTCCAGCCAGGTCCGGCTGCGCCGCAACGCGTACCCGGGACACAGCGGCGAGACCGTGAACCTTCAGTTCCGGGGCGCCCCCGGCAACTTCATCGTCGTCCAGCCCTACGAGGTCTGAGGGAGCCCGTCATGAACCAGCAACTCGCGGGCTACGCCCCGACCCCCGTCACGGCCCGTATGGAGAACCACGGCCATACGATGCTCAAGGTCGCCATGGCCACGGGCCAGGACCTCTACGCCCGTACCGGCTCGATGGTCGCGTACGAGGGCTTCATCCAGTACGAACCCAACCCGCCGGCCGTCCGTCAGATCGCCTCCCAGTGGATCACCGGCGAGGGTGCGCCGATCATGAAGTGCTCCGGCGACGGACTGCTCTACCTCGCCGACTACGGCGCCGATGTGGTCGTCATCAACCTCAACAACGACTCCCTCTCGGTCAACGGCACCAACGTCCTCGCCTTCGACGGTCATCTCACCTGGGGCGTGGAGCGAGTCAAGGGCCTCGCCAAGTTCGCCGGTCAGGGCCTGTGGAATGTGTGCATCTCGGGCACCGGCTGGGTCGCCATCACCTCACGCGGCACCCCGATCGTCGTCGACTGCGGACGCGGCGAGGACGAGACCTACGTCGACCCGGACGCCCTCGTGGCGTGGTCCCCGAACCTCAAGGTGAAGGGCAAGCGCAGCTTCAAGGCCTCCTCGCTCATCGGGCGGGGCAGCGGCGAGGCGTACCAGATGGCTTTCTCCGGCCAGGGCATCGTCGTCGTACAGCCGAGCGAGGACAGTACCGACCGCCTGCGGATCCGGAACTGAGGGGGAGGGAGAACACACCATGCAGAGTCCGCTTTTCAGCTACACGGAACAGCAGTCCCAGGACCGGTACACCGTCCAGAACCCGCAGCTCCTGCGGGTCTCGCTGACCGGTCACGACGACGTCCTCGCCCGCAAGGGCGCCATGGTCGCCTACCAGGGACTGATGGAGTTCGACGGCGAGTACGAGTCGCACGGGCAGCGCCGCGCCCGCGCGAGCACCGGCGAGGGCCTGGAGCTCATGCGCTGTTCCGGGCAGGGCACCGTCTACCTCGCCAACCTCGCGCAGTACATCCACGTCGTGGACGTCGACCGCGACGGCATCACGGTGGACAGCGCCTACGTCCTGGCTCTCGATTCCTCGCTGCACACCGAGGTCATCGCGGTGGACAGCCAGTACGGCATCTCGGGCACCGGCAAGTACCAGCTCAACATCTCCGGCACCGGCAAGGTCGCCCTGATGACCTCGGGCCAGCCGCTGATGATGCAGGTCACGCCCGACAAGTACGTCAACGCCGACGCGGACGCGATCGTCGCCTGGTCCAGCTCGCTGCGCGTGCAGATGCAGGCCCAGACGCACTCCTCCGGCGTCTGGCGGCGGCGTGGCAACACCGGCGAGGGCTGGGAGCTCAGCTTCCTCGGCCAGGGCTTCGCGCTGGTCCAGCCGAGCGAGATGCTGCCGCCGCAGAACCACGAGATCGGCCAGGGTCTCCGGGCCCAGTACGGCATGGGCCAGCACGGTGCCCACGGTCAGAACCAGAACAACGCCTGGAACTGAAGCGCCGCGCACCGGCACCACTCGGGTAGGGGGCGGTCTCCGGGGAGGCCGCCCCCTACCCGTGTCACATGTCGTGCCTACCGGCGCTGCTCCAGCGCGGCGCGGGCGCGCGTCATCAGGCGTACGACCGATGTGTCGGCCACCGACGCGACCTCGTCGTACGCGAACCAGCGCAGGTCCAACGACTCGTCACTGATCTGCTCCGTCGCGCCCGACGGGGCCAGCGCCGTGTACTGCACGTCCAGGTGCCAGTGACAGGGCGCGGGGATCCGGTGGCGGTCCAGCGTCACCGGTCCGCCCGCGAGCAGGGTCAGGCCGCTGATGCCGGACTCCTCGGTGGCCTCCCGCAGGGCCGCGGCGGCCAGCGTCGTGTCCTGCGGTTCGCAGTGGCCTCCCATCTGCAGCCACATCTGCAGCTTGCGATGCAGCGTGAGCAGAACCCGACCCCGATCCGGATCGATGACCAGTGCGCTGGCCGTCAGGTGTCCGGCTTCGCAAGCCTTCCACATGCCGTCGGAATGCTGAGCCAGATGATCCAGATAGACCTGGCGCAGTTCCTCCTGGGCCGGGTCCACCGGGTTCTCGTACCCCTTCAGTACGAGAACGGCGTCGTCGTACAGGCTCACTGGTCGGTGTCGCCCTTGCCGTTGCCGTCGCTCTTCCGGTCGTCCGTTCCTCCGGAGCCCGGCTCGCTCGCGCCGCCCGCTGCGGCCTCGGGCTTCTGCGGACTCTTCGCGGCCTCGCCGAGCATCTTGTCCAGCTCGGAGAAGTCCAGCTGCTCGTGGTGCACGAAGCCGTCCGGATCGTCCAGGTCCTGGGCGGTCGGCAGCATGTCGGGGTGCGCCCACAGGGCGTCGCGGCCGTCGAGACCTCGGGCGTCCGTGAGCGACGCCCACAGACGCGAGGCGTCACGCAGCCGCCGCGGACGCAGCTGGAGACCGATGAGCGTGGCGAACGTCTGCTCGGCCGGCCCGCCGGAGGCGCGACGCCTGCGCATGGTCTCGCGCAGCGCGTCGGCCGAGGTCAGACGGGACTTCGCGGCCTCGTGCACCACGGCGTCCACCCAGCCCTCGACCAGTGCGAGCGCCGTCTCCAGCCTGGCCAGGGCGGCCTTCTGCTCCGGGGTGTCCTCCGGCTGGAACATGCCCTGCTGAAGTGCGTCCTGCAGCTGCTCGGGGTGCGAGGGGTCGAACTGGCCGACCACGTCCTCCAGCTTGCTGGTGTCGACCTTGATGCCGCGCGCGTACCCCTCCACGGCGCCGAACAGATGCGAGCGCAGCCACGGAACATGGGCGAAGAGCCGCTGGTGGGCGGCCTCGCGCAGGGCGAGATAGAGCCGCACCTCATCCTGCGGCACGCTCAGGTCCTTGCCGAACCTCTCGACGTTCAACGGAAGAAGCGCGGCCTTGCCCGCCGGGCCGAGCGGCAGCCCGATATCGGTCGAACCGACCACCTCGCCCGCCAGCACACCGATGGCCTGTCCGATCTGCTGGCCGAACATCGCGCCGCCCATCGACCGCATCATGCCGATCAGCGGGCCCGCCATCGCCTGCATCTCCTCGGGCAGTACGTCACCCATGGCCAGGCCGACGCGCTCGGCCACCGGGTCGACCAGCTTCTGCCAGGCGGGGAGGGACGCCTCGACCCACTCCGCACGGCTCCACGCCACGGTCGAGACCGAACCGGAGGGCAGCGACGTCACCCCGTCCAGCCAGAGGTCGGCCAGCCGCAGCGCCTCGTCGACCGCGGACCGCTCGGACGGGCCGACGCTCACGTCCTTGGTGCCGTCCGGAGTGCCCTGCGAGACCGTCTGGCGGGCGATCTGCTTGGCCATGTCCCAGTTCACGGGACCGCCCTCGTAGCTCAGCATCTGGCCGAGCTGCTGAAAGGCCGCCCCCAGGTCGTTGGGGTTCATCGTGCCGAACATCGCCGCGAACGGGTTGTCCCCGCCCGCGCCGGGCCCGAAGCCGAACGGGTTCGCCGGCCCGCCCGAACCCTGCCCACCTCCGGTGGGGTCCTTCTTCTTGCCCTCGTCGCCGTCTTCCGGCTCCTCCGGCGGAAGGCCGAATCCGAATGGGGTGTCACTCACGGGTTTCCTCGGCTCGTAGGGCCGCCGGCTCGAACCGACGGCGACTGCCCGACATCACCATCCAGCGTAGACACCAAAAGTCCGCTTGGGGCCTCAGTGCTCCGCCGGCTCCCGGCCTGCGGCAGGATGGACGCCACCTGGTACGTACGCGTCATTCGGGTACGTACTGAAGACAACCGCTGGAGACGCCCGGTGAGTTCCCCAGATCCTCAGGTTCGCGCAGCGCGAAACCTGTCCGACCCCTCGACCGCGAACAAGCCCGCAAAAAACCGCTCCAGGAGCCGCGGCCCCGTCGTCGCGGTCACCGGAGCCGCGGGGGGCGTCGGTGAGCTGCTCACCGCACGCCTCGCGGCATCCGAGGAGATCAAGCAGGTCATCGCCATCGATGAACGCCGCGGAGAGGTCTCCGAGGCGACCTGGCACATTCTCGACGTCCGGGACCCCGCCATCGCGGAGAAGCTGCGCGGTGCGGATGTCGTCGTGCACCTGGCACTCGATCTCGACCTGGAGACCGACCCCGCCGCCCGCACCGCCTACAACGTGCGCGGTACCCAGACCGTGCTGACGGCGGCCGCGGCCGTGGGGGTCCACCGGGTCGTACTGTGCACCTCGGCCATGGTCTACGGGGCGCTGCCCGACAACGACATCCCGCTCGCCGAGGACGCCGAGCTGCGTGCCACGGCCGAGGCCACCGGCGTCGGCGACCTCCTGGAGATCGAGCGGCTCGGCCGCCGCGCGCCGCGCGCCCACCCCGGTCTCAACGTGACCGTGGTCCGGCCGACGGTCCTGGTCGGCGGTACGGACACCGCGCTGACCCGCTACTTCGAGTCGCCGCGCCTCCTAGTCGTCGCCGGATCGCGGCCGACCTGGCAGTTCTGCCATGTCGAGGACCTGGTCACGGCCCTGGAGTACGCCGCACTGGAGAAGATCGACGGCGAGTTCGCGGTCGGCTGCGACGGCTGGCTGGAACAGGAGGAGGTCGAGGAGCTCAGCGGCGTCCGCCGGATGGAACTGCCCTCCGCCGTGGCCCTCGGCGCCGCCGCCCGGCTGCACCGGATCGGCCTCACCCCGTCCCCGGCGGGCGATCTCGCGTACACGATGCACCCCTGGGTGGTCAGCGTGAGCCGGCTGCACGACGCGGGCTGGCGCCCGGGCTGGACCAACGAGGAGGTGCTCGCGGCGCTCCTCGAAGAGGTGGAAGGCCGGCACACCGTCGCCGGACGCCGCCTCGGCCGCAAGGACGCGACCGCGGCAGGTGCCGCCGGCGCGACCGTGGCACTGCTCGGCACCGCCGCCCTGGTCCGCCGGGCCCGCAAGGCGCGCCGCCGTATCTAGGTCCCCCGCACACCGCGGCCTCCTGTAGGAGACTCCAAGGTCAGGGGCGGTCCGCCGGTGGAAAACGCTATTCCACGATGTCGGTGCCGTACGGCACCATGGGCCCATGGCTCCTACCCACGACCACCCCGGCGAGCGGGCGGCAACCGACCCCATCCGGCTGCTGGCCATCCGAGAGACGCCGCTGTCGGTCGACGAGATCTTCCAGGCCGTCGGGGACGACGCCGCGGGCGGCACGGCGCTCTTCGTCGGCACGGTACGCAACCACGACGGGGGTCAGGACGTCGGTGCGCTCGGGTACTCCTGCCACCCCTCGGCGCAGGACGAATTGCGTCGGGTGGCCGAGAAGGTCGCCGCGGACTTCCCGGTCCGGGCACTGGCCGCCGTCCACCGTGTGGGTGACCTCCACGTAGGCGACCTCGCCGTCGTCGTCGCTGTCTCCTGCCCGCACCGTGCGGAGGCGTTCGAGGCGTGCCGCAAGCTCATCGACGACCTCAAGCACGAGGTTCCGATCTGGAAGCACCAGCGGTTCTCGGACGGCACCGAGGAGTGGGTCGGCGCCTGCTGAGTGCAAGCCGATCGGGTGGTTGCCCGCCCCGATTTGCGTAACCGCACCCCTGCCGTGAGCGTTGATCCTGCAGATGGTTAATCTGCTGATCGTTCAGTTGCGGTCGCTCACGGGGCAGGGAGGTCGTAATGGCAGCACTCGCCTGGCTGCTGATTCCGCTTTTCGCTGCGTTCGGCGCTGCGATATGGGGAAGCTGGGCCACCCGTAACCGTACGGCCGGTGATGTTACGGAACTCGCCGGGTATGCCCGGTTCCGTGAGGCGATGGAGAAGTCGCACTCCGGTTCCGATGTCCTCTGATCTTTCGGCGAACGTATGCAGTCGCCACTCCGCATCGCGGCGCCGACCGTGGACGCCGTCCGGCGCAGCGCCATCCCCCTTCCCCGCCCTGTACGGACCGGCCCCGACGGTGCACTGACAGACCCTTCCCGTACTGTCGTTCCATGCCACGCCGCACCGCGACGATGCTCGCCTCCACCCTCATCCTCATCGCGCTGTTCTGCGCAGTCCTGCTGATTAGGGTGCCGTATTCGGAGATGTCTCCCGGCCCGACCGAGAACACCCTCGGCAAGGTCGACGGCGAGCCGGTGCTGCAGATTTCCGGACACAAGACGTACCCGACGTCCGGCAACCTCAACATGACGACGGTCAGGGTCACCGGCGCCGACTACCGCATGAACATCGTCGAGGCCGTGTACGGCTGGCTGGCCCACGACAGCGTGGTCGTACCGCACGACACCCTGTACCCCGGCGGGAAGACCGAGCAGCAGTCGACGCAGGAGAACGCCGAGGAGTTCAGCCAGTCCCAGGAGAGCGCCAAGGTCGCCGCCCTGACCGAGCTGCACATCCCGGTGTCGTCACGCGTCGTGGTCTCCACGGTCATCAAGGACAGCCCCGCCCAGGGCAAGCTGCACGCCGGCGATGTGATCAAGCAGGTCGACGGCACGGCGGTGAGGCAGCCCGAGGACGTCGCGAAGCTCGTCACCCGCCACAAGCCCGGCGAGAACGTCACGTTCACGATCATCCCGGCGAAGGCGGCCCAGGAGGCCGAGAAGGCCGGCAAGCAGCCCGAGGGCACCCGGAAGATCGTCATCACCACCGCGAAGGCCCCCAAGGAGAACCGCGCCATCGTCGGCATCCAGGCCGGGACGGACCACACGTTCCCGTTCCGGATCGACATCAAGCTCGCCGATGTCGGCGGCCCGAGCGCCGGTCTCATGTTCTCCCTGGGCATCATCGACAAGCTGACGCCCACGGACCTCACGGGCGGGAAATTCGTCGCGGGCACCGGCACGATCGACGACCAGGGCAAGGTCGGCCCGATCGGCGGCATCAGCATGAAGCTGGTCGGCGCGCGCGACGCGGGCGCCCGGTACTTCCTGACACCGGACGAGAACTGCAAGGCCGCCGCCGCCGACACCCCGAGCGGACTCACGCTGGTGAAGGTGAAGACGATCGACGACGCGAAGAAGTCGCTGGAGAAGATCCGCGCAGGGGACACGGCCGGCCTGCCGAGCTGCTCGGCAGGCTGACCGGCCCGGCAGGTCCTGTCCGGCCGGTCAAGACCGGACAGGACCTCGGCGGGAACGCGGCGAGGTCAGGCCTCGAAGGTCGCGGCCAGCGCGTCGGCCAGTCCGGGCACCAGGCCGGCCCCCGTCCGCACCTCGCTCGGGGAGTCCTTCTCGCGCAGCCGTACGGCCGCCTCGCGCGTACCGTCCCTGAGGACGGCCACCGTCATCCGCACCTCCTGGCGCTGCGGGTGCTTGGCGACCCACTTGGTCAGCTGGGCATCGCTGAGCCCCTCCGGTACGGAGGCCTCGGCGGTCGGCGGCAGCATCAGCCGCTCCACCGTCATCGCACATCCGATCACCGCGTCGGGCCAGGCGATCGTGGCGAGGAATTCGTCCAGGGCGGTCCCCGGCGGGAGCTCTTCCTGCTCGATGGGGGTGAGTGAGGCGGTCGGGGAGTCGGAGCTGTCGAGACCGAGCTGGGCGGCGAGGCCGGGCTCCTGGGTCCGCAGCCGGGCGGTGTCGACGAGAGCGAAGAGGCGGGCCGGCTGGTCCCAGCCGAGACCGGAGATGTACTCGTCGATTTCGAGTACGGCGACGGTGAGGGGGCCGGCAGCCATCGGGGGGCCTGAGGGGGAAACGTTGGGCATGGCCAACATCCTGCCTCCTTCCGCCCCGGGAGCGGGAACTAGGTAAAGCCTCAGTAAGTTGCATAGGTGGGCTCTACGATCGCTGGGCCCGCTTCACACGACCCGCGAACTTCGAGGTGCGCACGTTGGCTTTCCAGATGCCGGACCGCGGCGGAGGCCCGACCGGGCCACGGATCAGAGTCGGCCGCCCGTCCCGGCGCGCCCGTACCCTGCTCATGACACTTGGCGTCCTGGCGGTTCTCGCCATGGCGTTCGTCATGTTCGCCGGGTTCTGGACGGACTGGCTCTGGTACCGGTCGGTCGCCTATTCATCCGTCTTCACCACTACCCTGTGGACCAAGATCGGGCTGTTCCTCGTCTTCGGACTCCTGATGGCGATCGCCGTCGGTCTGAACATCTGGCTCGCGCACCGGCTCCGGCCGCCGCTGAGCGCGATGTCCCTGGAACAGCAGAGCCTGGACCGCTACCGGATGAGCCTCGCCCCGTACAAGAAGTGGGTGCTGCTCGCGATCACCGCGCTCGTCGGACTGATCGCCGGAGCGTCCGCCTCCGGCCAGTGGCGTACCTGGCTGATGTACGTGAACGGCGTGGCGTTCCACCAGAAGGACCCCCAGTTCCATCTGGACGTCTCCTTCTACGCCTTCGACCTGCCCTGGTACCGCTTCCTGCTGGGCTTCGGCTTCGCGGCCACGGTGCTCTCGCTGATCGCCGCCGCGCTGACCCACTATCTGTACGGCGGGCTCCGCATCACCAGCCCCGGCGCGCGGGCGACCGGCGCGGCCACCGGCCATCTGTCGGTGCTGCTCGGCGTCTTCGTCTCGCTGAAGGCCGTGGCGTACTGGCTCGACCGGTACGGCCTGGCCGTGAAGTCCAGCGACTTCAAGGCCACGGACAACTGGACGGGCCTGCGGTACGTCGACGCCAACGCCTATCTTCCGGCGAAGACCATCCTGTTCTGCATCGCCGCGATCTGTGCCGTGCTCTTCTTCGCGACGCTCTGGCGTCGCACCTGGCAGCTCCCGATGATCGGCTTCGGTCTGATGGTGCTCTCGGCGATCCTGATCGGCGGGCTGTACCCGGCGATCGTGCAGAAGTTCCAGGTCCAGCCGAACGAGCAGGCCAAGGAAGCCCCGTTCATCCGGAAGAACATCGAAGCGACGCGTGACGCGTACGACATCGACAACGCTCAGGTCCACGACTACTCGGGCAAGAGCACGACGAACGACGACGCCAAGCTGCGCGCGAGCGCGGATACCGCCGCCAGTTACCGGGTGATGGACCCCAACGTCGTCTCCCCGGCGTTCCAGCAACTCCAGCAGAAGAGGAACTACTACCAGTTCCCCAAGACGCTGGACGTGGACCGCTACAAGGACGCCGCAGGCAAGGACCAGGACACGGTCATCGGTCTGCGCGAGCTCAACCTCGACGGCATCCCCAAGCGCAACTGGATCAACGACCACTTCACCTACACCCATGGTTACGGCGCCATCGCGGCCAAGGGCACGACGACCGGCAAGAACCCGAAGGGTTCACCGGACTTCACCGAGTCCGGTCTGCCGACCACGGGTGAGCTCGGCAAGTACGAGCAGCAGATCTACTACGGCGAGAAGACCGAGCAGTACTCCATCGTCGGCGGGCCCCAGAAGGAGCTCGACTACGAGGAGGACGGCGAGAAGACCACCAGCTACCAGGGCGACAGCGGGGTCAGTCTCTCCAACGCCTTCAACCGTGCCGCGTACGCGGTGGCGTTCAGCGAGCCGCAGATCCTCTATTCGGGGGCCATCGGCGACGGCTCGCGGATCCTCTACAACCGCACGCCCAAGGAGCGCGTCGAGGCGGTCGCCCCGTGGCTGACCATCGACGGCGACGCCTACCCGGCCGTGGTGAACGGCCGCATCCAGTGGGTCGTCGACGCGTACACCACCACCAACGGCTACCCGTACGCCTCGCGTACGACGCTCGGTGACACCACGGCCGACTCGTTGACCACCAACCAGCGCGCGGTCGTCGCCCAGCAGAACCAGGTCAACTACATCCGCAACTCGGTGAAGGCCACCGTCGACGCCTACGACGGCAAGGTCAAGCTCTACGAGTGGGACACCGAGGACCCGGTCCTCAAGACCTGGCGCAAGGCGTTCCCGGGGACCGTCCAGCCCAAGGCGGACATCCCGCAGGAGCTCAGGGAACATCTGCGGTACCCGCAGGACCTGTTCAAGGTGCAGCGCGAGCTGCTCACCCGCTACCACGTCACCAACCCCGCCCAGTTCTACAGCGGCAGTGACGCGTGGCAGGTCCCGGACGACCCGACCAACAAGGAGTCCGGTGCTGTCCCGCCGTACTACCTGAGCATAAAGATGCCGGACCAGCCGGCCCAGAAGTTTTCGTTGACGACGACGTTCACCCCGAAGGGGCGGCCCGACCTCGGGGCATTCATGGCGGTGGACGCCGACGCCGCCAGTAAGGACTACGGCACGATAAGACTGTTGAGAGTCACCACCACGGTGAAGGGCCCCGGTCAGGTACAGAGCGAGCTCAACGGCAACGACGACGTCGCCGAGTTCGTGAGAAACCTCAAGGGAACCGACTCCGACATCGAGTACGGCAACCTGCTGACCGTGCCGCTCGAAGGGGGCTTCCTCTACATCGAGCCGGTGTACACGCGCGGTGGCACGCAGAACTACCCGCTGCTGCGCAAGGTCGCCGCCTCGTACGGGTCGAAGACCGTCTTCGAGAACAGCCTCGGGGAAGCGCTCAACGCGGTCTTCGGGGCGACGGGCCCCGGCACCACCCAGCCGCCCGCCGAGACAACCCGGCCGCCTGGCGAAACCACGCAGCCGCCGGCCACCGGTGACGCGGCGCTGAAGAAGGCGATCGCGGACGCGCAAAAGGCCTATGCGGAAGGCGAGGCAGCCCTGAAGAAGCAGGACTGGAGTGCCTACGGCAAGGCCCAGGCGGATCTGCAGGACGCGTTGCAGCGTGCGGCGGCCGCCCAGCCCAAGTCGGGCAGTGCGAACAGTGCTGATGGAGCGAACAGCGCGAGTAACGCGAACAATTCGAACCATTCGGACAAAACGTCCGAAGGTAGTAGTGGTGGCTGAGTAACTCGGTAAAGGCTCGCCTTCGCGCCGTGGTACGGTTTGAACACAACGGCGCGGGGTGGAGCAGCTCGGTAGCTCGCTGGGCTCATAACCCAGAGGTCGCAGGTTCAAATCCTGTCCCCGCTACTGAAAGACGAAGGCCCGGATCCTTTCGAGGATCCGGGCCTTCGTCGTGTCGTGGCGACTTTTTTGTGCGGTGTGCGTGAAGGGCGGTTCGCGGGGCGCGAGTTGGGCCCGGACGTGTTTGACTTATCTCTCTGTGGGCATGTCGACAAAACGCTGAAGTGACCTCACTGGCCGCGATATACCAGGTGTACGCGGGTTGCAGGTGGTGCGACGATGGTATTTATGGGGGACAGGGCAACTCTGTTGGAGACAGGGCGGTTTGTGCAGCGCCGCGCTCATCGGCCGGATAGTGTGATGAATGCGGCTTTTGGTGTAGCCGCCGCGAAGAACGACGAGACCGCTGAGAACACCGGGGCCTCCGGGAACACTGAGACCTCTGGGATCATTGGGACGACCGATACCGCCGAGACTGCGGGGTGTGCCGCGACCGTCGAGAGCGCAGAGAACACAGAGAGCACGGCGAGCGCCGGGGCCATGGAGGCCGCCGAAGGCTCCGGAGTCCAGGAAGTTCCCGAGACCCGGGAGAGTCCGGAGAGCGCCGAGAGCGAGGCGCGCCACCGTCGCGCCGCCGACGCCGGGGACACCGCGTCGATGAGCGTCCTCGGGGCCCTGCTGCTGCGCCGCGGTGATCTGGACGGCGCCGAGCCCTATCTGCGTGCGGCCACCGCCGACGGCGACCGGGCCGCGGCCAACAACCTCGGCGTCCTCCTCCACCAGCGCGGATACGTCGACGACGCGGCCGGCTGGTGGCGTATCGCGGCCGTCGCGGGCTCCGCCGCCGCCGCACACGCCCTCGGCCGCCACTACCGGGAGCGCGGCGACGAGCCCGGTGCCGAGTACTGGCTGCGGCAGTCCGCCGAGCAGGGCCACGCGCTGGGGGCGTACGCGCTCGCCGACCTGCTGGAACACCGCAGCGACGTCGGCGCCGAGCGTTGGCTGCGCGCCGCCGCCGAGCAGGGACACCGGGAGGCCGCGTACCGCCTCGCGCGGATGCTGGACCGCAATGCCGCCGACGACCCGCACGACGCCTTCGGCCGCCCGGGACTGGCCCCCGGTCCGGGCCTCGGCTCGGGGGCAGGCGCGGGCGCCGCCGATCGTCCGGGTGGCACTCGCCGCTCCGCGGCGCGCAGGGACGACGGCCCCGTGGCAGGTTCGGCGACCAGGCGCGTGGGCGAGGCCGAGCAGTGGTACCGGCAGGCTGCCGCGCGCGGCCACCGGCGTGCCGCCCTGCACCTCGGTGCCATTCTCGAGCAGCGAGGCGAGCCCAAGGAGGCCGGCCGCTGGTACCTCATCTCCGCGAAGGCGGGCGAGGCGCGGGCCGCCTGCGCGCTCGGCTTCCTGCTCCGTGACGCGGGCGACGAGGAGAGCGCCGCCGTGTGGTGGCTGCGCGCCGCCCAGGACGGCGACGGGAACGCCGCCAATGCCCTGGGGGCCCTGCACGCGGCCCGTGGCGAACAGCAGACCGCCGAGCGCTGGTACCGCGCCGCCATGGACGCGGGCGACGTCAACGGCGCCTACAACCTGGGGCTCCTCTGCGCGGCGCAGGACCGTACGCCGCAGGCCGAGCAGTGGTACCGCCGCGCCGCCTACGCGGGCCACCGCGAGGCTGCCAACGCGCTGGCCGTGCTCCTGCTCCAGGCGGGCGACGCGACCGGTGCCGAGCCCTGGTTCTCCAAGGCCGCCGAGGCCGGCAGCGTGGACGCGGCCTTCAACCTCGGCATCCTGCACGCCGGACGCGACGAGGACCGTGCGGCACTGGGCTGGTACGAGCGCGCCGCCTCGGCCGGCCATACCGAGGCCGCTCTCCAGGTGGGCATGGCCCTGCTGCACCACGGCGAGCAGCAGGAGGCCGAGCGCCATCTGCGCTGCGCGGCGGGCGGCGGCAGCGCCGAGGCGGCCTTCCGGCTGGCCGGGGTCCTGGACTCGCGGCAGCCGCCGCCCGGCCCTCCCGCGCTCGGCGAGCCGATGCCGGAGAAGACCGAGTGCGAGGAGTGGTACGAGCGGGCCGCCGAACAGGGGCACCGCCGCGCCCAGGTGCGGGTCGGCATGCTCGCGGCGGCCCGTGGCGATGTGGACAGCGCAGCCCGCTGGTAC
Source organism: Streptomyces sp. NPDC057543 (assembly GCF_042801895.1). Lineage (NCBI taxonomy): Bacteria > Bacillati > Actinomycetota > Actinomycetes > Kitasatosporales > Streptomycetaceae > Streptomyces > Streptomyces sp. NPDC057543. The sequence continues at coordinate 40,012 of NZ_JBHVFF010000024.1, forward strand.
CGCGAGGCCGCCGAGTCGGGCAGCCGCAACGGCGCTTTCAACCTCGGGCTGCTGCTCGCCCGAGAGGGCAGCGAGCGCGAGGCCGCGCTGTGGTGGAGCCGCGCCGCCCGCGACGGTCATGGGCGGGCCGCCCTGCGCCTCGCCCTGCTGGCCGCCCGTCGTGGCGAGCTCGCCGAGGGGCAGCGCTGGTGCGCGCGGGCGGTCGAGTTGGGCCCGGCAGAGGTCGCCGAGCGCGCTGCCCGGCTGCGCGAAGCGCTGCACCAGGAGCTCACCGCGTAAGGTCGAGCGGTTGAGGCTGCGCGAGGCCGAGCGGCAAGGCCGGGTGACGCGGGCCGGTGCGGTCGGGTGGAGGGTGCAGGTCGGGCGGGGTGAGCAGTGGGACTCGGCGCGGGCGCTGTGGAAGCGGCAGTTCCGGTACTTCCCCACCCCGTGCCGGACCGTCTCTCCACCCGCGCCGGAACTGATTTGCGCTGGTCCGGGGCGGTGACGTACTGTGGGGATCACAACGACGCGGGGTGGAGCAGCTCGGTAGCTCGCTGGGCTCATAACCCAGAGGTCGCAGGTTCAAATCCTGTCCCCGCTACTGAACGCAGAAGGCCGGATCCTCCAGAGGATCCGGCCTTCTGCGCATGCACGTATACGCGGGTCAGAGCGAGTGGCCCACCGCCTCCGCGTACATCGCGCGGTCCACGGCCTTCGTCTCCGGCACCGGGGCACCCTTCGAGACACCCGCGTCCGCGTACGCCTGCTGCAGCCGGTCCGTCGTGCCCTTCCGTATCTCCCAGTCCATCCGCATCGACGGGGTCGACCGCAGCGTGGCCTCGTCGGTCTTCATCAGCTTCGCCAGTTCGGCGACGAACGCGGGGTCGGTCTTGTAGTCGCCGGCGAAGTAGGTGTTCACCGTCCGGATGTAGGCGCGGAGGAAGGCGACGCCGGCGTCCGGGTCCTTGTTCAGCAGCGTCGGTCCGAAGAGCAGGCCACCGAGCGGTTCGCCGAGCGGCTGGCCGCCCAGGAACGCGTACCTCTTGTCGCCGTCCACCTTGCGCCAGACCGGGTCGAGCAGCCAGGCAGAGTCCACGCCACCGTTCTCCAGCGCGGTCAGCACGTCCGCGGAGCCGAGCTGCTGGAAGCCGATCTCGTCGAGGCCGCCGCCGTGCTTCTTCAGGGAGGTGTCCATCGGGTAGGCGATGACCGAGCCCTTGCCGATCATCGTGCCCATCTTCCGGCCCGCCATATCGACGTGATCGGCGCTCTCGCCGTCCTTGAGGCGCACCCACAGGCCGCTCTTGGAGGTGGGGTCCGGCGAGAAGTTCCCGGCCACCCACCTGATGTCGAAACCGCCGTTGATGCCGTTCATCACGGCCGCCTCGGGAGCCGCCCACTGAGCGTCCACGTCGCCCTTGGCGAGCAGCGGCAGGGCGTCCGGGGTGGGCAGTACCTTCAGCTCGACGTCCAGCCCTTCCTTCGCGAACTCGCCCTTCGCCACCGCGACCTGGAGCGGAGCGACATACTCCGCGCTCAGGGTGCCGGTGGCGACGGTGATCTTCCGCTTCTTCGCCAGGGGCCGGGCTGCCGGGGCCCCCTTGTCGCAGCGGGCCGGTTTCCGGTCGGGGGCGAGGTCGGCCGGATCGCTCCAGCTGCCGGCGCCGCAGCCCGCGACGGGGGTGACGGTGCGCGGCGCGGCGGTGGCGCGGTCGTCGGCGGAATCCTTCCCCGCGCAGCCTGCCGCGCCGAGCAAGGACGCCGTGATGAGTGCGACGGTGCAGGTCCAGGGGGTACGTGTACGCACAGTGCCTCCGTACGAAGAACGTGGGGTGAGCTGTTCAGGACTGGCCGCGGCCGCGGTCGCGCGGGGCCCACGGGGTGAGCAGCCGCCCGGCGATCCGCACCACTTCGGAGAAGACGACGCCGAGGACCGCCACGCACACGATGCCGACGAACATCACGTCGTTCTGGAACAGCGCCCGGGAGTCGAAGATCAGATGGCCCAGCCCGTCGGCCGCAGCGATCTGTTCGGAGGCGACGATGACCAGTACGGCCACCCCCGCCGCGATCCGTGCCCCGACCAGGACCGCGGGCAGCGACGCCGGCAGCAGCACATGCCGGAACATCTGCCAGGACGAGGCGCCGAAGACCTGACCTGCGTCACGGTGGCCGACCGGGACGGCCAGCACGGCCGCCATGGTGGAGATCCAGACGAAGAAGAAGACGGTCGCGGCAACCAGAGCGATCTGTGGGCCCTCGCCGAGGCCGAACATATTGAGAAAGACCGGCAGCAGGGCCAGCTTCGGGACGACGTACAGGGCGTCGAGCAACGGCTCCAGCGCCGCCCGTACGAGGGAGAGCGAGCCCATCAGCAGCCCGAGCGCGTATCCCGCGACGGTGCCGATCGCATAGCCGCCGAGGACCCGCTTGAGCGTGGCCCACACATCCGGCCACAGTTCACCGGCGCCCGCCCGGTCCCAGCCGTCCGCCAGGATGGTCGAAGGGGCGGGGTAGACCCGTTCGTCGATCCAGGACTGTGCCGCGGCCAGCTGCCAGAGCAGCACGAGCAGCAGCGGTACGGCGACGGCGAGCGCGATCTCCAGGGCGCGGCGCCTGCGGTGGGTGCGTACCGGATGCAGCTCCCGAGGGCCCGGCCTGCGGATCAGCAATCCGTCGTCGGATTTCGCGGCGTGCACGGTGGTGCTCATGCCGCGACCGCCTCCCTCCGTACCTCGCCGCGCAGCAGTTCCCACAACTCGCTCTTCAGCGCGGTGAATTCGGGTGTCGACCGGACCTCGCCGGTACGTGGCCGGCCGAACGGCGGGCGGCGCTCGGCGATGATCCGCCCCGGTCTGGCGGACATCACCAGCACCCGGTCCCCGAGCACGATCGCCTCTTCGAGGCTGTGAGTGATGAAGAGGGTGGTGGTGCGGGTGGTCTGGGTGAGGTCGAGCAGCTCGTCCTGGAGGATCGTGCGCAGCTGGGCGTCGAGCGCCGCGAACGGCTCGTCCATCAGCAGCATCTCGGGTTCGACGGCGAGGGCGCGGGCGATCGCGACCCGTTGCCGCATTCCGCCGGAGAGGGCGGCCGGATATGCCCCCGCGAAGTCGGAGAGCCCCATTCGGGCCAGCCAGACGCGGGCCCTGGCGTCGGCCTCCTTGCGCGGTACGCGTTGGATGTCGAGGCCGAACCGGACGTTGGCCAGTACGGTCTTCCAGTCGTAGATCCCGTAGTCCTGGAAGATCATCGCCGCGGGGCGGGGCGATGCCGTACGGATGGTCAGCTCGCCGGAGCTGGGGCGGAGCAGTCCGGCGGCGATCCTGAGCAACGTGGACTTGCCGCAGCCGGACGGACCGACGAGGCAGGTGAACTCGCCCGGTGCGACGGAGAGATCGACGGGGCCGAGGGCGGGCAGGGCCTTGGCGCCGCGCCCGAAGGAACGGGTGAGCGCGTCGGCGCGGAGTTTGGGTCGGGTGGCCGGGACTGGAGCCGGAGCCTGTCCAGAGGTCGGGCCAGGGGCCGGGGCTGTGGGTGGGGTCGGGTGCGGATCTCCCACGGGTCTCTCCTCGCGCGTATCGAGGTGCGGATCCGCCGCGGGGCGGACGTGATCGCGCCGACGATATGACGCCCCATCAGATTCGGGAAGGGGGTGCGCGCGGGGTGGGCCCGCGGGTGAGTGTCAGTCGCTGCGGCTGTTCACGCGGAAGGCCCCGGTGCGCGTGATGCTCGCACCGGGGCCTTCCGTGGCAGAACTCAGCTCGTCGCGGCGCAGTTCGGGCAGATGCCGCGGTAGGTCACCTCGACATTGGAGACCGTGAAGCCGAACCGCTCGTCGCTCGGCAGGTCCGCCAGCGGGTCGCCGGCCGGGTGTACGTCGCGGATGGTGCCGCAGCGCGCGCAGACGAGGTGGTGGTGGGGGCGGTGCGCGTTCGGGTCGTACCGCTTGGCCCGGCGATCCGTGGAGACCTCTATGACCTCACCGAGCGTCACCATCTCGCCCAGGGTGTTGTAGACGGTGGCGCGGGAGATCTCGGGCAGCTTGGCGACGGCGCGGGCATGGACCTCGTCCGCCGTCAGGTGCACATGGTCCCCGTCGAGGACCTCGGCCACGACGCGCCGCTGGGCGGTCATGCGCCAGCCGCGTCCGCGAAGTCGTTCCAGCAGGTCACTCATAAGCACAAGCCTAACAGTGGGGGGACCAGGTCCCGAATCGATGTGACTTTGGATGTTCGCTTGACTTGGACAATGTCCATTGTAGGATCGGGATCGGCATAGGCCAAGGGACAGGCTGTGCAGGACATGACGAATGTGCAGGAACGACGCAGGAGGCGCACGTGACGCAGGGACCGCTCACCACGGAGGCCGGCGCGCCGGTCGCCGACAACCAGAACAGCCAGACCGCTGGCGTCGGCGGTCCCGTGCTGGTGCAGGACCAGTCGCTGCTGGAGAAGCTCGCGCACTTCAACCGTGAGCGCATTCCGGAGCGCATCGTGCACGCCCGCGGCGCCGGCGCGTACGGCACGTTCACGCTGACCCGCGACGTCTCGCAGTGGACGCGGGCGAAGTTCCTCTCCGAGGTCGGCAAGCAGACCGAGACGTTCCTCCGCTTCTCGACCGTCGCGGGCAACCTCGGTTCGGCCGACGCGGTGCGTGACCCCCGCGGCTTCGCGCTGAAGTTCTATACCGAGGAGGGCAACTACGACCTCGTCGGCAACAACACCCCGGTGTTCTTCATCAAGGACGCCATCAAGTTCCCGGACTTCATCCACACCCAGAAGCGCGACCCGTACACCGGCTCGCAGGAGGCGGACAACGTCTGGGACTTCTGGGGTCTGTCGCCCGAGTCCACCCACCAGGTGACCTGGCTCTTCGGTGACCGCGGCATTCCGGCCACGCTGCGTCACATGAACGGGTACGGCTCGCACACGTACCAGTGGAGCAACGAGGCCGGCGAGGTCTTCTGGGTCAAGTACCACTTCAAGACCGACCAGGGGATCAAGAACCTCACCCAGGACGAGGCCAACAAGCTCGCCGGTGAGGACCCCGACAGCCACCAGCGCGATCTGCGCGAGGCGATCGAGCGCGGCGACTTCCCGTCCTGGACGGTGCAGGTCCAGATCATGCCGGCGGCCGAGGCGGCCTCGTACCGCTTCAACCCGTTCGACCTCACCAAGGTGTGGCCGCACGCGGACTACCCGCCGATCGAGATCGGGAAGCTGGAGCTCAACCGGAACCCGGAGAACATCTTCGCCGAGGTCGAGCAGTCGATCTTCAGCCCCGCGCACTTCGTGCCGGGCATCGGTCCGTCCCCGGACAAGATGCTCCAGGGCCGCCTCTTCGCGTACGGCGACGCCCACCGCTACCGCGTCGGCATCAACGCCGACCACCTGCCGGTGAACCGCCCGCACGCCGCGGAGGCGCGTACCAACAGCCGTGACGGCTACCTGTACGACGGCCGCCACAAGGGTGCGAAGAACTACGAGCCGAACAGCTTCGGCGGCCCGGCCCAGACGGACCGGCCGCTGTGGGAGCCCACCCCGGTCACGGGTGAGATCGGTACGCACGAGGCCCCGAGTCACGCCGAGGACAACGACTTCGTGCAGGCCGGAAACCTCTACCGGCTCTACTCCGAGGACGAGAAGGCCCGGCTGATCGACAATCTCGCTGGGTTCATCGCCAAGGTGTCCCGCGATGACATCGCCGAGCGTGCGATCAACAACTTCCGCCAGGCGGACGGCGACTTCGGCAAGCGTCTGGAGGCCGCGGTCCAGGCCCTGCGCGGCTGACAAGGACGCCTGTCGTCGGCGGTGGGCCGGTTC
>NZ_JBHVFF010000025.1:0-45302 GCF_042801895.1 Streptomyces sp. NPDC057543
GGGAGCCTCTCCGTACGCCGGCTCTTACACGTACGTCGTGCGGTGAGCCGCTCGTAGCTGCTCGCACCCTGCTCGTACGCCGCGAGAGGGTCAGACGGCCTCGGCCTGCTTGGGAGCGGCGGCCGCGGCCCGTGCCTGCGTGTCGTCCGACGACGTGGTCTCCGGGCCCGCGCCCCGCAGCGGGACCTCCTTGACGAACACCGAGGCGAGCAGGGCGATGACGCCGACCGAGGCGCCCACCAGGAACGCGATGTGCGTGCCGGACGACACCGCGTACTGGTACGCCTCACGCGCCTGCTCAGGCAGCTTCGCCAGGCTCGCCGCGTCCAGCTGGGCGGACTTCGCGGTGGCTGCCCCGCCGCCGCGGGCCACCATCTCGTCCTGCACCCGTCCGGTGAACAGTGCGCCCATGATCGCGACGCCGAAGGAGCTGCCGAGCGTACGGAAGAGGGTGGTCGCGGAGGAGGCGACGCCCATGTCCTTCATCTCCACGCTGTTCTGCGCGACGAGCATCGTGATCTGCATCAGGAAGCCCATGCCCGCGCCGAGCACCGCCATGTAGACGCCCGAGGTCAGTCGCGTGGTGGCGGTGTCCATCTGGGAGAGCAGGAACAGACCGGTCACCATCAGGGCGGAGCCCACGATGGGGAAGATCTTGTACTTGCCGGTGCTGGTGGTGACCCGTCCCGCGATCAGCGAGACCACCATCATCGCCAGCAGCATCGGCAGGAGCAGCAGGCCCGAGTTGGTCGCGGAGGCGCCCTGGACGGACTGCTGGTACAGCGGCAGGAAGAGCACCGCCCCGAACATCACGAAGCCCACCATGAAGCCGACGACGGACATCAGGGTGAAGTTGTGACTGCGGAATATGTGCAGCGGAATGATCGGCTCTGCGGCCTTGGTCTCGACGAAGAGGAAGCCGACGAGCGCGGCGACACCGATCGCGATGAGCTCCATGATCACAGCGGAGTTCCAGTCGTACTCCGAACCGCCCCAGGTGGTGACCAGCACGATCGCGGTGATTCCGAGGGTCAGCAGCCCGGCACCGAGGTAGTCGACCTTCGCCGCGGCGCGCTCACGCTTCGGCAGATGCAGTACGGCGGTGACCATGGCGAGGGCGACCGCGCCGAGCGGCAGGTTGATGTAGAAGCTCCAGCGCCAGCCGAGGTGGTCGGTGATGGTGCCCCCGACCAGCGGTCCGCCGATCATGGCGATGGCCATGACACCGGCCATCATGCCCTGGTACTTGCCGCGTTCGCGCGGCGGTACGAGGTCGCCGATGATCGCCATGACACCGACCATCAGACCGCCCGCGCCGAGCCCCTGGACCGCCCGGAAACCGATCAGCTGACCCATGTCCTGGGCCATTCCGCTCAGCACCGAGCCGATCAGGAAGATCACGATGGACGTGAGGAAGATGCCCTTGCGCCCGTACATGTCGCCGAGCTTGCCCCAGATGGGGGTGGAGGCGGCGGTGGCCAGGGTGTACGCGGTGACGACCCAGGACAGATGCTCCAGACCGCCCAGGTCGCCGACGATGGTCGGCATGGCCGTGCCGACGATCAGGTTGTCCAGCATGGCGAGCAGCATCGTGATCATGAGCGCGAGCATCACCACCCGCACACTGCGCTGCTGCTTGCCGGGTTTTCCGGCAGGCAGGTCGGCACCGGCCGCCTTTCCGCCGGCCGCCTTCTTCAGATCGGACATTGGTCCCCACTCCCCTGATCCCCTGTGCGGGCCTGACACTTACTTGCCGCCCGGCTAGTTGACTACACTGGGGAAAGTAGACCCGTAACTAGCCGGGCGTCAAGTAAGTTTTTTTGAGGGAGAGCTTCATGGGCCGCACGCCGCAGCAGCGCCGTGGCAACACGCGCCAGCGCATCCAGGATGTCGCCCTGGAGCTCTTTGCCGAACAGGGCTATGAGAAGACCTCGCTCCGCGAGATCTCCGAGCGGCTGGATGTCACCAAGGCCGCGCTGTACTACCACTTCAAGACCAAGGAAGACATCCTGGTCAGCATCTTCGAGGACCTCAACCGGCCGGTCGAGGAGCTGCTTGCCTGGGGCAAGGAGCAGCCGCGCACCCTGGAGACGAAGAAGGAGATCCTCAGCCGCTACAGCGAGGCCCTGATCGGTGCCGCCCCGCTGTTCCGCTTCATGCAGGAGAACCAGGCGGCCGTGCGGGACCTCAGCATCGGGGTGACCATCAAGGAGCGCGTCGTCGCCCTGGTCGACCTGCTCCAGGAACCCGGCGCGTCACTGACCGACCAGGTGCGCTGCTTCACCGCGCTCTTCACGACGCACGCGGGCATGTTCGCGCTCAAGGACCTCGAAGGCGACCCCGAGGAGAAGCGCAAGGCCATCCTCGAAGTCGCCTTCGAACTCATCACCCGGGCGCACGGCCCGGAGTCCGCCGAGTAGCGGGGTCCGTCCCGGTCGGATCAGACCGAGACGCCCTCCTTGTGCAGGAAGCTGACCGGGTTGACCGCGGAACCGTAGTCGGCGGTGTGGCGGATCTCGAAGTGCAGGTGCGGGCCGCTGGAGTTGCCGGTGTTGCCGGAAAGGGCGATCTTCTCGCCCGTCTTCACGGTCTCGCCGATGCGCACATCGATCTTCGACAGGTGGGCGTACTGCGAGTACGTGCCGTTGGCGTGCTTGATCACAACGGCGTTGCCGTACGCGGGACCGTCGCCACCGCCGTTCGGGCCGGCCTTCACGACGGTGCCGCCGTGTGCGGCCTTGACCTTGGTGCCGATCGGCACGGCGAAGTCCTGGCCGGAGTGCTTGTGGGCCCAGCGACTGCCGTCGTTGCCGAAGCTCGCGCTCAGCTCGTAGCGGCTCACCGGGGTCTCCCAGCCGGCCGCCTTCTTCGCAGCCGCCTTCTTGACTGCCGCCTCCTTGGCAGCCTTGGCCACCTTGGCCTCCTGGGCAGCCTTGGCCGCCTTGGCCTGCACGGCCGCCTGCTGGGCGACCGAGTGGGCCGAGAAGTCGTTGATCAGGCTCGCGGCACCAGGAGAACCCGCCGTGGCGGCCGCGAACGCAGCGCCCGCACCGAGAACCATCGACGTCCCCAGGCCGGCTGCCACCACGGCGCCACGGACACGGGACAGGGACGGGCGGCGGGAGTGCTGGAACGAAACGCGCTTCGACATAAGCGGAGATCCTCCGGAGATGACTGGACCCGGCGCTCCGGCCGGGCTGGCCATTCCTTGGTAACCCGCGCCCCCGCTCATGCTCAAACACCCTATCTACGAACAAAAGCCGTAGCAGCACCCTAGGGAATTCGCCGCCGGCAGTCCCGCACACCCGCCGCCGGGACGCGTCGAAACTCCTTTTCCAGGCAGGATTAACCCCAGCTTCGTACCGGTCGAATCGGACTAAACATAGCTATTCAGACCCATCCTCCTCGGGCCCCGAAACCCCCTCCCCTCGCAGGGGCATAGGGCCCTGCCGCGACCGCGGCACTCTCCCCTATGGCCGCTAGTAGGCCGCGAAAGGGCTGTGTGCCTTGTCACCACCGGTGGGACCGAAGCCCGTCCGATCCGGGACTTTCGGCCGACGGGTGAAGTCGGTCCGGTTCACCGTTCCGAGGTACTCGGCGCCGATCGCGGCACCGCACGGGCACGACCGGGTACAGGCACGGACACGGGGCGGGGCGGGGCGGGTACAGGCACGGGGCGGGGCGGGGCGGGTACAGGCACGGGCACGGGGCACGGGGCACGGGGCACGGGGCACGGGGCACGGGGCACGGGGCACGGGGCACGGGCACAGTAAAAGGGGCTGCCCCGGACCGTTTCTCACAGTTCCGGGGCAGCCCCTTCAGGCGCTCAGGCGCTCACACGCTTCGGCGCGTCCTCACACGTCCTTCGACATGTTCGGTCCCCCGCCGCCCGCCGCCTGCTCGATCGGGGGGACGTCGGGCAGAGCCGACTTCTCCTCGCCGCGGAAGGTGAACGTCTTCTCCTCGCCCTCGCCGTCGGTGCCGACGACCACGATGTGACCGGGGCGCAGCTCACCGAAGAGGATCTTCTCGGAGAGGATGTCCTCGATCTCGCGCTGGATCGTCCGGCGCAGCGGCCGGGCGCCCATCACGGGGTCGTAGCCCTTCTTCGCCAGGAGCGACTTGGCTTCCGAGCTCAGCTCGATGCCCATGTCGCGGTCCTTCAGGCGCTCGTCCACCTTGGCGAGCATGAGGTCGACGATCTGGATGATGTCTTCCTCGGTGAGCTGGTGGAAGACGACCGTGTCGTCGACACGGTTGAGGAACTCGGGGCGGAAGTGCTGCTTGAGCTCTTCGTTGACCTTGTTCTTCATCCGCTCGTAGCCGGTCTTGACGTCACCCTGGGCGGCGAAGCCCAGGTTGAAGCCCTTGGAGATGTCCCGGGTCCCGAGGTTGGTCGTCATGATGATGACCGTGTTCTTGAAGTCCACGACCCGGCCCTGGGAGTCGGTCAGCCGACCGTCTTCCAGAATCTGGAGCAGGGAATTGAAGATATCGGGGTGGGCCTTCTCGACCTCGTCGAAGAGGACGACGGAGAACGGCTTGCGGCGCACCTTCTCGGTGAGCTGGCCGCCCTCTTCGTAACCCACGTAACCGGGGGGAGAACCGAAGAGGCGGGAAACCGTGTGCTTCTCGCTGAACTCCGACATGTCGAGGGCGATCAGTGCGTCCTCGTCACCGAAGAGGAATTCGGCGAGCGTCTTCGACAGCTCCGTCTTACCGACACCGGACGGGCCGGCGAAGATGAACGAACCACCGGGGCGCTTCGGGTCCTTCAGACCGGCTCGCGTACGGCGGATCGCCTGCGAGAGGGCCTTGATGGCGTCCTTCTGGCCGATGACGCGCTTGTGGAGCTCGTCCTCCATGCGCAGCAGCCGGGAGGACTCCTCCTCCGTCAGCTTGAAGACCGGGATGCCGGTCGCGGTGGCCAGGACCTCGGCGATCAGCTCGCCGTCGACCTCGGCCACGACGTCCATGTCGCCGGCCTTCCACTCCTTCTCGCGCTTGGTCTTCGCGGCGAGGAGCTGCTTCTCCTTGTCGCGCAGGGACGCGGCCTTCTCGAAGTCCTGCGAGTCGATCGCGGACTCCTTGTCGCGGCGGACGGCCGCGATCTTCTCGTCGAACTCGCGGAGGTCCGGCGGCGCGGTCATCCGGCGGATGCGCATCCGGGAACCGGCCTCGTCGATCAGGTCGATCGCCTTGTCCGGCAGGAAGCGGTCCGAGATGTACCGGTCGGCCAGCGTCGCGGCCTGGACCAGCGCCTCGTCCGTGATGGAGACGCGGTGGTGGGCCTCGTAGCGGTCGCGCAGACCCTTGAGGATCTCGATGGTGTGCGGCAGCGACGGCTCCGCGACCTGGATGGGCTGGAAGCGGCGCTCCAGCGCGGCGTCCTTCTCCAGGTGCTTGCGGTACTCGTCGAGCGTCGTCGCACCGATGGTCTGCAGCTCGCCGCGGGCAAGCATCGGCTTGAGAATGCTGGCGGCGTCGATCGCGCCCTCGGCGGCGCCCGCACCCACCAGGGTGTGGAGCTCGTCGATGAACAGGATGATGTCGCCGCGGGTGCGGATCTCCTTGAGGACCTTCTTCAGGCGCTCCTCGAAGTCACCGCGGTAGCGGGAACCGGCAACCAGCGCACCGAGGTCGAGGGTGTAGAGGTGCTTGTCCTTGAGGGTCTCGGGCACCTCGCCCTTGACAATGGCCTGCGCCAGTCCCTCGACGACCGCCGTCTTGCCGACGCCGGGCTCGCCGATGAGAACCGGGTTGTTCTTGGTACGACGGGACAGCACCTGCATGACCCGCTCGATCTCCTTCTCGCGCCCGATGACCGGGTCGAGCTTGGATTCGCGGGCAGCCTGGGTGAGATTCCGGCCGAACTGGTCGAGCACCAGGGACGTGGAGGGCGTGCCTTCCGCGGGGCCGCCCGCGGTTGCCGCCTCCTTGCCTCCCGAGTACCCGGAGAGCAGCTGGATTACCTGCTGCCGCACCCGGTTCAGGTCGGCGCCCAGCTTCACGAGGACCTGGGCGGCGACGCCCTCGCCCTCGCGGATCAGGCCGAGCAGGATGTGCTCGGTGCCGATGTAGTTGTGGCCGAGCTGGAGGGCCTCACGGAGCGACAGCTCCAGGACCTTCTTGGCCCGGGGGGTGAAGGGGATGTGCCCGGACGGGGCCTGCTGGCCCTGGCCGATGATCTCCTCAACCTGCTGGCGGACCGCCTCGAGCGAAATCCCGAGGCTCTCCAGGGCCTTAGCGGCGACACCCTCACCCTCGTGGATAAGGCCCAGGAGGATGTGCTCGGTGCCGATGTAGTTGTGGTTGAGCATCCGGGCTTCTTCCTGAGCCAGGACGACAACCCGCCGCGCGCGGTCGGTGAACCTCTCGAACATCGTTAATCGCTCCTCAGAGCGGTCAGGCAGTAAGGGGTCGGTCCCCTCCCTGTCCTTCCGCAGCTTAGTCCCGCAAGCGGGGACCGCTCATTCCAACTGCCGACACCGTCCTTGGCCTCCTGCCCCGAACGCCGACATCTGCTCCAACCTGATGGTGCGAGACGATGTTCCCGCAGGCCAGGCAGATACGCCTTTCGTCAGTACGCCGATGGCGAACGTGAGATGCCCAGACCTGCGTGTCGCCCCTCCCCACTAGGGATGTCTTACCCGCTATTACAGACAGTCCATGCGGCGCACGCCGGTTCCCTCCGCTATGGGCGAACATATTTACGCTCCTGAATACGCTCCTACGCCCCCATCTCGGACACGCTGAGCACCTGGTCACGGACTCCGCGTAACCGTTGATGCGGTTCGGCCGTTCTTCCGGCATGACCATCACCGACCCGTCCCCCCCGCCGTCGTTCGCCGACGGGCGGAAGGGCCTGGACGCCTGCGCGTGGTGGGCACGGTGGTACGAACGCGAGCTCGGCTGGGCAACGGAGGGCACCACGCCGGTGCGGTTGCTGACCGGGCTGCGGTTCGACGTCCTGGAGGTGCCCGCGGCCGTCGGCCGTGCGGCGCTGCGACGGGTCGGCGCCGGCGGGCCGGTGGCGCTGGCGGGCGCACGGATGAACCTGCTGGTCGCGGCGGGAAGCGCCGACGAGCTGCCCGGGCTGCTCGACTGGCTGGAGTGGGGCGGGGTCGCCCTCTCGCTGACCGCCATCGGGGCGGGCGGCCGGATCACCGCGCCGGTGCCGCCCGGCGGGGTGCCGAGCCGGCCGGGGGCCGCCGTATGGCTGCGGCCCCCCGGGCTGCGGCACGAGGAAGAGCCGGAGCTACCGACTCTGAGCGGCCTCGGGAGCAGGGGTGGGGGTGCTCCCGATCTCGTACGGCTCGTGGACGCGGTGGCGACGGAATGCCACCGGGTCCGGTTGATGCACGCCCGAACGGGGCGGTCGACCGATGAGTCGACAGCTCAGCCGTTGGCCTTCTCGTAAGCCTCACGGATCTCCGCGGGAACACGGCCACGGTCATTCACATTGTGGCCGTTCTCGCGCGCCCACTTACGGATCTCCGCGGTGTCCTTGTTGCCACCCGTAACAGCGCGACCCTTGCCGCGGCCGGCCGCCGCGCGGCCACCCGTACGCCGGCCACCCTTGGTGTACGGCTCAAGAAGACCACGGAGCTTGTCCGCGTTGCTCGTGGTGAGGTCGATCTCGTACGTCTTGCCATCCAGAGCGAACGTGACGGTCTCGTCCGCCTCGCCGCCGTCGAGGTCATCGACAAGAAGGACCTGAACCTTCTGTGCCACCGGATTTCCTTTCATCGAAAATGCAGTACGCGGAAAGGAAACCGCTTTTCTCCGAAAAACACAAACCCTCGGGAGAGGTTCAGGATCGCGAGAAGACGGGAAACGTGCGCGATTCGGACATAGAGCTACGGCTTCTTGTGGCGGTCACAGGTGCAGAAGCATCCGGCTGTTGCCCAAGGTGTTCGGCTTCACTCGTTCGAGACCCAGGAACTCCGCTACACCCTCGTCATAGGAACGCAGCAGCTCGCTGTAGACATCTCCGTCGACCGGCGTCTCTCCGATCTCCACGAAGCCGTGCTTCGCGAAGAAGTCGACTTCGAAGGTGAGACAGAAAACCCGCCGTACGCCCAGCCAGCGGGCGGTCTGCAGCAACTTGTCCAGTACTTGATGTCCGACTCCGGCGCCCCTGATGCTGTGGTCGACCGCGAGAGTGCGCACTTCGGCCAGGTCTTCCCACATCACGTGCAGTGCGCCGCAGCCGATGACCCGGGCGTCCTCGTCGCGTTCCGCGATCCAGAACTCCTGGATGTCCTCGTAAAGGGTCACCGTCGCTTTGTCGAGGAGGATGCCTTCACGTACGTACCCGTCGAGGAGACGGCGGACCGATGCCACATCGCTGGTCCTGGCCCGGCGGACGGTGATGGCCACGTTTATAACCGACGGTTCGGTACGCAAATCGGTATGCGGAAGCTCTGAGGACATACCCCGACGCTATCGCCCGGACTCCGGGCCCGCGCCATCGGCCGGATCTACGGCCTGTTCATCGGTCGGTTCATCGCTCGGTTCATCCGCGGCTTCGTGCGCGGGTTCATGCTTGCCTTCATCCGCGACTTCGCGCTTGTCTTCATCGGGCTCTTCCCGCGTCCGGGGCTCGGAGGAACCGAGCAGGTCGGGCCGGACGATCCGCATGGCGTCCCGGAGGGCCTGGCGCTGCTCGGCGGACATCATGCCGAAGAAGGCGACGAGAGCGGCGGCGGGGTTGTCACTGCGCGACCAGGCCTCGTTCATCAGTGCGGCCGAGTATGCGGCGCGGGTCGAGACCGCCGTATATCGATATGCGCGGCCGTCGACTTCCCTGCGCACCCAGCCCTTCTGATGGAGATTGTCCATTACCGTCATGACGGTCGTATAGGCGATGGAGCGTTCCTGCTGAAGGTCCTCGAGGACTTCCCGCACGGTCACCGGACGGTTCCATTGCCAGACCCGCGTCATCACGGCGTCTTCCAGATCTCCCAATTGGCGGGGCACAATGTCACTTTAGTGCTAGATGCCGGGAATGCTCGGTTATTTACGCAGCGAAAGGGCGCACGACTCCTGACGAGTCGTGCGCCCTTTGTGTGCGCGAGAAGCGGAGTGTCAGACTCCGTCGGTCCGCGGTGCCTGCTGGACGGACTCGGCACGGCCGAGCACCGAGTCCACGGCCGCGTCCTCCTTGGCCTTGTTGGGACCGCCCTGGCTCTTGACGATCGTCACGACGAGGCCGATGAAGAAGGCGGCCATCACCACTGGGGGCACGAGCGCGGATACGTAGTCCATGGCATCCAGAGTAGCGAGGCCGGTACGGGCTTCCGCGCACCCCCTCCGAGTCGCGGCCGGCTATCCCGCGGCACGCTGCTGCGGCGGCGGGGCCGGGCGGCGGGGCGGGAAGACCTCGGAGGGCTTGGGTGCCGGGCGTCCGGGCGACGGAGCGGGCCGGGCCGGGCGGGCCGGGGCCGCCGGGGTCTTCGGCCGTTCGGGTTCGGCTTCGTCGGCCCGGCCGCCGGGCAGGGCGAGAAGCCGGCTGCGGGGCGCGGGGGTCACCGCCGGCACGGCACGTCCGGCGAGGCGGGCCCGCACCGAGCGCTCCGTGAGCATCTGGCAGCGCTCCAGGAGGGCCGCGGCCACCGGTCTGTGGCGCAGGGCGCGCAGCGCGGCGAGGTCGTCGGGGCGAGGGTCGTATCCGCCCGCCAGGGCGTCCTGGAGCAGCTCCAGGTAGCCGCCGGCGGAGCCGGGGAGGGCATTGCGGTAGCGGACGAGGTCGGCGAGCAGGAACGTGCGCAGCCGTCCCGCCTCGCCGACCGCCTCGTCCACGGCGCCCGCCAGCAGCAGGCAGTCCTGGACGTCCTCGTCGGGCAGGGGCGTGGGGTGAAGGGCGGTGGAGAGGGCGCGTCGGAGCACACGCAGCTCGTCCGCGCTGAACGCCATACCGCCGCGTGATCCGTAAGGCGTGGGCATGAAGCGACAATACGTGCTAAATGGACAAAATCCGCTTAACGGGTCGTCGGCGGCGCGGCGGCGGCCCCGGTCCGCCCCGCCGTTCCCGCAGGTACGCCCCGTATCCACTACATCCGGGCGATGTTCCGCTCATACACCAGCCGCAGACCGATGAGGGTGAGCCAGGGCTCGTGCTCGTCGATGACGGAGGACTCGCCCAACACCATCGGCGCAAGGCCGCCCGTCGCGATGACGGTGACGTCGTCGGGGTCGGCGGCCAGTTCCTTCTTCATCCGTGCGACCACACCGTCGACCTGGCCGGCGAAGCCGTAGATGATGCCCGCCTGCATCGCCTCGACCGTGTTCTTGCCGATCACACTGCGCGGCCGGGCCAGCTCGATCTTGCGGAGCTGGGCGCCCTTGACGCCGAGCGCCTCGACCGAGATCTCTATGCCGGGTGCGATGACACCGCCGGTGTACTCGCCGCGGGCGGAGATCGCGTCGAAGGTGGTGGCCGTCCCGAAGTCGACGACGATCGCCGGACCGCCGTACAGGTCGACGGCGGCGACCGCGTTGATGATGCGGTCCGCGCCGACCTCCTTCGGGTTGTCCATCAGGATCGGCACCCCGGTCTTGATGCCCGGCTCGACGAGGACCGCGGGCACGTCGCCGTAGTAGCGGCGGGTCACCTCGCGCAGCTCGTGCAGGACGGCCGGGACCGTGGAGCAGATCGCGATGCCCTCGATGCCGTCGCCCAGCTCCATGCCCAGCAGCGGATGCATGCCCATCAGGCCCTGGAGCAGCACCGCGAGCTCGTCCGCCGTGCGGCGGGCATCGGTGGAGATCCGCCAGTGCTCGACGATCTCCTCACCGTCGAACAGGCCGAGGACGGTGTGGGTGTTGCCGACGTCGATGGTGAGCAGCATCAGGCGCCGGCCCCGTCGGTGTCGCGGAAGTCCAGGCCGATGTCGAGGATCGGCGAGGAGTGGGTGAGCGCGCCGACGGCCAGGTAGTCGACGCCCGCCTCCGCGTAGGCGCGTGCGGTGTCCAGGGAGAGCCGGCCGGAGGACTCCAGGACCGCGCGGCCGCCGACCAGGGCGACCGCCTCGGCGGTCTGCAGCGGGGTGAGGTTGTCCAGCAGGATCAGGTCGGCGCCCGCGTCGAGGACCTCGCGGACCTGCTGCAGGGTGTCGACCTCGACCTCGATCGGTACGTCCGGGAACTCGTCCCGTACCCGCTTGAAGGCCTCGGCCACGCCGCCGGCCGCGATCACGTGGTTGTCCTTGACCAGCGCCGCGTCCGACAGCGACATGCGGTGGTTCACGCCGCCGCCGCAGCGCACCGCGTACTTCTCCATGGCGCGCAGGCCAGGGGTGGTCTTGCGGGTGTCGCGGACCTTGGCCTTCGTGCCTTCGAGGATGTCGGCCCAGGCGCGGGTGGCGGTCGCGATGCCGGAGAGCCTGCAGAGCAGGTTGAGCGCGCTGCGCTCGCCCGTGAGCAGGTCGCGGGTGCGGGTGGTGACGGTCAGCAGCTTCTGGCCGGGGACGACGCGGTCGCCGTCCTCGACATGGCGCTCGACCGCGAACTCGTCCGTGCAGACGATGGACAGGACGGCCTCGGCGACGCGCAGACCGGCCACGACGCCCGCCTCACGGGCGGTGAAGTCGCCGGTGGCCACGGCGTCCTCGGCGACGGTCGCGACGGTGGTGACGTCGACACCACCGTCGAGGTCCTCCTCGATGGCGACATGCGCGACGTCCTCGACCTGGACCGGGTCCAGGCCCGCGTCGGCCAGGAGCTGGGCGAGGTCGGGGTCGAGGCCGCACTCCAGGGGGTTGAGCTGGTAGTACTCGTCCTCGCCGCAGCCGCAGCCGTCCCCGCAGCCGCCCTGGGACGGTGCGGGCGCGCCGATCTGGATCAGCGGTACGTCCACGGGTGTGGGGCGCGGATTCTCTTCGGGCGTGCTCACGGTTACGGCTCCTCGATGACGTCTACGGGGTGAATCAGGGGTGCTGCTGCTGCGCAGTCTGGTGCCTGCGCCGGGCGTACGGGCCCGAATGCCTCGGTCTCCGTCCGACGGAGGACGAGTTGACGCTCCGGGGTGAGCCGGACGACGAGGTGGCGGCGCCAGTTCTCGTCGTCGCGCTCGGGCCGGTCCTCGCGCCAGTGACAGCCGCGGGTCTCCTCGCGCCGACGGGCGGCGGCGACCAATACGCGCGAGACGAGCAGCAGATTGGTGGCCTCCCAGGACTCGACGCCGGGCACCGCGACCTTGGGCTCGGCCTCGCCGGCGGCGCGGGCGACGCTGTCGTGCAGGGCCTCGAGCTCATCAGCGGCGGTGGCCAGGCTCTCGGCGGAGCGCAGGACTCCGGCGCCCCGGGTCATGATCCGCTGGATCGTGCCGCGCGCCTCGGGGGCGAGCAGCGGCGACGGGGCGGGGAGGGGGTAGGAGGCGGGGAGCGGCGAAGGGGCGGGGAGGGGGAGCCGGCCGACGGTCGCGGTGCCCGCGCGGGGCCGGTCCTCGACGATGTCCGCCGCGATGCGCTCGGCGAAGACGAGGCCCTCCAGGAGGGAGTTGGACGCCAGTCGGTTCGCGCCGTGCACGCCGGTGCACGCGACCTCGCCGCAGGCGTACAGACCGGGCACGGTCGTACGCCCCCGCAGGTCGGTGCGGATGCCGCCGGAGGCGTAGTGCGCGGCAGGCGCGACGGGGATGGGTTCGGTGATCGGGTCGATGCCGTGGGCGCGGCAGGCCGCCAGGATGGTGGGGAAGCGCTGTTGCCACATCTCGGCGCCGAAGTGACGGGCGTCGAGATACATGTGCTCGGTGCCGTGCAGCTGCATCTGGCGGGTGATGGCCTTGGCGACGATGTCGCGCGGCGCCAGTTCCGCCAGTTCGTGCTGCCCGGTCATGAAACGCGTACCGGACGCGTCGACGAGATGGGCGCCCTCGCCCCGTACCGCTTCCGACACGAGGGGCTGCTGGCCCTCGGAGTCGGCGCCGAGGAAGAGGACCGTCGGGTGGAACTGGACGAATTCGAGGTCGGAGACCTCCGCGCCGGCCCGCAGCGCCAGGGCCACGCCGTCGCCGGTGGAGACCGACGGGTTGGTGGTGGCGGAGAAGACCTGGCCCATGCCGCCGGTGGCGAGGACCACGGCGGGGGCACGGACCGCGCCGACGCCGTCGTGCTGCCCCTCGCCCATGACGTGCAGGGTGACGCCCGCGGTACGGCCCTCGTCGTCGGTGAGGAGGTCGAGGACGAGGGCGTTCTCGACGGTGTGCAGGGCGGCTTCGCGGACCGCCTCGACCAGGGCGCGGGAGATCTCGGCGCCGGTCGCGTCACCGCCCGCGTGCGCGATGCGGCGGCGGTGGTGGCCGCCCTCGCGGGTCAGCGCGATGTCGCCGCTGTCCGTGGTGTCGAAGTGGGCGCCGGTCCCGATCAGCCGACGCACGGCGTCGGGCCCCTCGGTGACCAGGGTCCGTACCGCGGCCTCGTCGCACAGGCCCGCGCCCGCGACCAGGGTGTCGTCCAGATGCTGCTGGGGCGTGTCGCCCTCGCCGAGGGCGGCGGCGATGCCGCCCTGCGCCCAGCGGGTGGAGCCGTCGTCGAGGCGGGCCTTGGTGACGACGACCGTGGCGAGACCCGCGGCGGCGCAGCGCAACGCGGTGGTCAGACCGGCCACGCCGGATCCGACGACCACGACGTCGGCGTCGATGGACCAGCCGGGGGCGGGGGCGGTCAGCCGTATTCCGGTCACGTGGTGGCTCCGAAGGTCAGCGGGATGTTGTCGATGAGGCGGGTCTTGCCGACCTTCGCCGCGACGGCGAGGATCGCGTCGCCGGTGGTGCGGTCGTCGGGGATCTCGGTGAAGTCGGCCGGGTCCACGAGTGCCAGGTAGTCCAGGGCGAGCGGCGGCTGTTCGGCGGACGCGTCGTCGAGGATCAGTCGCGCGGCGGCGCGCACCGCGGCGGGTCCGTCCACGGGGCGGGCCAGGGCCACCGCCTGGGTGTCGGCGGCCGCGCGGGTCTCGCCGAGCGCGGTGAGCGCGGCGGCCCGGCCGGTGGTCGCCGCGGTGGTCTGCGCGCGGGCGTGCAGCGCCTGCTGGGCGGCGAGCCTGTCGCGCGCCGCGAACAGGGCCCGGGACAGGGCGAGGGCGGTGTGCCGCTCCTCGGCGTCCAGGAAGCGGTTGCGGCTGGAGAGCGCGAGGCCGTCCGGCTCGCGGACCGTCTCCACGCCGACGATTTCCACGGGGAAGTTCAGATCGCGCACCATGCGGCGGATCAGCGCCAGCTGCTGGGCGTCCTTCTGCCCGAAGAACGCGGCATCGGGGCGGGTGAGGTGCAGCATCTTCGCGACGACAGTGAGCATCCCGTCGAAGTGCCCCGGCCGGGACGCGCCTTCGAGCCGCTCGCCCATCGGGCCCGCCGAGATCCGGACCTGCGGTTCGCCGCCGGGGTACACCTCGTCGACGGACGGCGCGAAGACCGCGTCCGCCCCGGCGGCACCGGCCACGGCGAGATCGGCGTCGAGGGTCCGGGGGTAGCGCTCCAGGTCGGCGGCCTCACCGAACTGGAGCGGGTTGACGAAGACGGTGACGACGACCTGGCCGTCCGGGCCCGCGGCCGCGCGCGCGGTACGGATCAGGGTGGCGTGGCCCTCGTGGAGAGCGCCCATGGTCATCACGACGGCCCGCGGCCCCTTGAGCGGCGCGAACCCGGCGAGCTCGGCAGCCGTACGGAGAAGGGTGGCCGCGGGGGCGGCGCCGGGGGCCTGCGGCGGGGCGGCGGAGCGGGGGGTGCGGGGCATGGGGGACTCAGCGGGCCGGGGCGGTGGGGTGGGCTTGTGCGACTGGGCTGTCGGAGGCGTGGTGCCCCGCGTGTGCGGTGCGTCGGGCCTGCCGGTCGTGTGGGTCATCGGGGCTCCTGTGATCCCGTGCCGCCTGCGGTGTCGGCGCCGTCGGCCAGCACGCCGAGCAGGGCCTCGGCCAGCTCCGGCTTGAGCATGCCGTGGGCGAGCGCGCGGTCGGCCGTGGCGCGGGCCATCGCGAGGTAGCCGGCCACGGCCTGCGGAGAGTGCCGGCGCAGCTCGCTCATGTGCGCGGCGACCGTGCCGGCGTCGCCTCGGGCCACCGGGCCGGTCAGGGCGGCGTCGCCGGAGCGCAGGGCGTTGTCGAGGGCGGCGCCGAGGAGGGGGCCGAGCATCCGGTCGGGGGCGGCGACCCCGGCCGTACGCAACAGCTCCATCGACTGGGCGACCAGCGTGACCAGGTGGTTCGCGCCGAGAGCGAGCGCCGCGTGGTAGAGCGGGCGGGACTCCTCCGCGATCCATTCGGGCTCGCCGCCCATCTCGATGACCAGCGCCTCCGCGGCGAGCCGCAGCTCCTCGGGGGCGGTCACGCCGAAGGAACAGCCGGCCAGCCGCTGGACGTCGACGGAGGTGCCGGTGAACGTCATCACCGGGTGCAGGGCGAGCGGCAGGGCACCGGCCCGCATGGCCGGGTCCAGCACTTGCGTCCCGTACCGCCCCGACGTGTGGACGAGCAGCTGGCCCGGCCGCACCGCGCCCGTCTCGGCGAGGCCCTCGACCAGGCCGGGCAGGGCGTCGTCCGGAACGGTCAGCAGCACCAGCTCGGCGCGCGCGAGCACCTCGGCGGGCGGCACCAGCGGGACGTCGGGGAGCAGGGTGGCCGCCCGGCGCACCGACGCGTCGGAGACGCCCGACACGGCGACCGGTCGGTGCCCGGCGAGCTGCAGGGACGCGGCGAGAGCGGGGCCGACGCGACCCGCGCCCACGACACCGACCGTGAGTCGGGCGGGGCGGTCCCTCGCGTCGAGGGGCTCCTTGGGGATTGATGCATTCACGCGGCGGTGGCCTTCCGTTCCAGTCCGCGGGGGGTACCGGACGATTTCTCTGCATGCTACGCCAGCGTTTCGCCCGGACCCCTGGCTGTCCACAGCCTGTGGGAAAAGTCCCGGGAGCGCGCGGCCCGGCACCCCCGTGGGCCCGAAAAAACGTGCGAGCTCCGGCTGCGACCTGCGTGATGATCGTCCCATGACAGACACGGCAGACATGGCGAGCGCGGAAGAGCAGGCACGGCACTCGAAGGGGGATGCGCGGGAACAGTCACAGGGGCAGCCGCAGGCACAGGAACAGTCGCAGTCGCACGAGCAGTTGCGGTCACAGGAACAGTCGCAGGAGGACGCGGAGCGGCTGCGCAGGTTGAAGGCCCGGCGTGCGGCCGAGCGGGTCCTGATCAGGTCGCCCATGCACCTCCCGCTCGGTGAACGGCTGGCCGCGCTGGCGGCGGGGGCCGGCGCGGTCACCGATCTCGGCCGTCCCACGGACATATACGGCGATGGCGTCGTCGCCGAGCTGGAGCGGCGGATCGCGGACCTGCTGGGCATGGAGTCCGCCGCGTTCTTCCCGACCGGGACGATGGCACAGCAGGTCGCGCTGCGCTGCTGGGCCGGGCGGACCGGAAATTCCACGGTGGCGCTGCATCCCCTGGCCCACCCCGAGGTGCACGAGCGCGGCGCGTTGGGAGCGGTGAGCGGGCTGCGTACCGTCCATCCGACGTCCGAGCCCCGGCCGCCCACGGCGCAGGAGATCCGCGACTTCGCCGAGCCGTTCGGCACGCTGATGCTGGAGCTGCCACTGCGCGATGCCGGTTTCGTCCTGCCGACGTGGGAGGAGCTGGAGGCCGTGGTGGCGGCCGCCCGGGAACGCGATGCGGTGGTGCATGTCGACGGCGCGCGGCTGTGGGAATGCGCCCCCCACTTCGGGCGGGAGCTGCCGGAGATCGCGGCGCTCGCGGACAGCGTGTACGTCTCGTTCTACAAGACCCTCGGCGGAATCTCCGGGGCCGCGCTGGCCGGTCCCGAGTCCCTGATCGAGGAGGCCCGCACCTGGCGCCACCGGTACGGCGGGCAGCTCTTCCAGCAGTTCCCGGCGGCGCTCGCCGCGCTGATCGGCCTGGACCAGGAGCTGCCGATGCTGCCGTCGTACGTCGCCCAGGCGAAGGTGGTGGCCGGGGCGCTGGCCGAGGGCTTCGCGGCGACCGGCGCCGGGTGGTTCCGGGTGCATCCGGAACCACCGCACACGCACCAGTTCCAGGTATGGCTGCCGTACGAGGCGGACGTCCTGACGGAGGCGGCGGTGCGGCAGGCGGAGGACACGGGCGTGGTGCTCTTCCACAACTGGCACCCCGCGGCTGCCGGGCCGCCCGGGGTGGCGTTCACCGAGGTCACGGTGGGCCGGGAAGGGCTGGAGTGGACGGCGCAGGACGTACGGGGGGCGGTGGCGGAGTTCATGAACCGGGTGATGGCTCAGCTCCGTTCGTCGGACTGACGTCCGCCGGGCCGGGCGGACCAGGTGCGACGGCGGTAGCGGCCGTAGTGGTCCCGGACGGTCCGCAGTACGGACCGGTCGTGCCGGCCCGGCGGTGGCGGCGGCGGCTCGCCGTGCTGGGCCGCGCGGTAGCTGTCGATCATGTGCTGCTGAAGGGCGTTCATGGCCTCAGGGTGGGCCGGTCCCGGCCCACCCTGCTCGCCGATTGACGAGCAGCGTCAAGTGACGCGTGGCCTTTCGCGCGCACCCCGCACCATGGAGGGGTGAGCGTGCACATCGACATCGTGGGGCTGGAGCCCCGGAGCATCGTGTTCGAGACCTCTCCCCTCGCCGAGCTGGGGCTGGCCCTGCATGCCCTCTCCGAGCCCGGACACCACCCGGGGCTGCACGGCTGGGCGACGGCGACCGCCAGTGCGCTGGAACCCGACCTCGCCGACCGGCTGCACGAGGCCGAGTTCCTGTGGCGCAACACGTTCTCGGACATCTTCATGCCGTTCGCCGGCGTCCGTGGCGGCAACGGCAGGACGGGCGCGAACCTCGCCGAGGACCTGGACATCCTCGACCGGCTGGACGACGAGCGGTTCGTCGCCGCCGCCCTGGAGTTCACCTGCTCCAGCCTGTACGGGCTCGGCGCGCCCTCCCCGCTCAGCGACTCGCTGATGCGCGCCCGCGCCTTGGACATGGCGGCGGCGCGCGGCCCCCAACAGGTGGAATTCGCCCAGCAGCTGCTGGACGATCCCGCCCCCGTACGCCGCTGGATCCGCCGCCTGTTCGAGGACTGTGACCAGGCGTTCTTCGCCGACACCTGGCGGCGGGTGCGGGTCCAGCTGGTCGCCGACGCCCGGCACAAGACGGATCTGCTGCGGCGCAAGGGGCTCGGCGAGGCGATGGGCGCGGTGTCCCCGGCGCTGTCGCTCGACGAGGCCGGGACCCGGATCAGCGCCGACAAGCTGACCGAGGGCCGGACCAACGCCGCAGACCCGGCTGTCGGCCGCCCCGGGCTCACCCTCGTCCCGTCCGCCTTCGGCTGGCCGCACCTGAACCTGCTGTACGCGCCCGGCTGGCGCCCGGTGATCCACTACCCGGTGCACCACCCCGAGCTGCCCTCCCCTGCCTCCGTGGAGCTGCTCCAGCTGCGCATGGAGGCGCTGGCCCACCCGATGCGGATGCGCCTGTGCCGCCATCTCGCCCGTTCCCCGTACACGACCGGTGAACTCGCCGAGACCTACGGCATCTCGGCGCCCGAGGTCTCCCGGCACCTCGCGGCGCTGAAGAAGGCGGGCCTGGTCACCACCCGGCGGCGCGGCCGGTACGTGCAGCACCAGCTGGACCTGACCGTGGTGGCACGGCTCGGCAGCGACTTCCTGGAGGGCGTCCTGCGCTGAGTCACGCTTCCGATTCGCGCCGAGCGACGACCGGCTCGACCGGCCGCATCAGCCGCATCGGCCGGCTCAGTCGAAGCGGATGTGTTTGATCCCCGTCCACGTACGCCGCACCCGGTGCCGCAGCGCGCTGTCCGTGTCCGGCAGGATGCTCAGCCCCGCCGATCCGGCGATCCGGTCGGCGACCTGCGGGACCGTCAGCCGGTCGGTGGCGAGGTGTTCGGCGAACTCCGGCTCCGCGAGCCGTTCGAGGCAGTGATCGAGCTTCGCCACGGCGAAACTCTCCCGCTTCAGCCCCCGCCCGAACCCGCGTTCGCTCAGCCGCCGCAGCACCGTGGCCCGTTCGGCGAGCAGCGCGAAGTGGTGCACGGTGTGCCCGTCCTCGCGCAGCCGTCCGATGATCTCGGCGAAGTAGCCGGGGTCGACGAGCGTCATCGGGGCGATCACCGGTCCCGGATGACCCCGCAGCGCCAGTCCCAGCACCTCGCGCACGCCGTCCCGCCAAGCCGTCAGGTCCTGGAAGTCACCGCGTAGTCGCGGTGGGAGCGTCCGGTGTAGCCCGAACCCGACGTGCTCGGGGTCGCAGACCACGCTGCCGGGCAGTCGCCGGTTCAGCTCGTACGCCGTGTGCGTCTTGCCGCCGCCGAACGGCCCGTTGATCCAGAGCAGCGCCCCCATGGTTCAGCCCATCCCGCCGGCCCTGACCAGCCCCGTCTCGTACGCGAGGACGACGACCTGCACCCGGTCACGCAGGCCCAGCTTGGTGAGGATGCGGCCCACGTGCGTCTTCACGGTCGCCTCGGAGAGCACCAGGCGGGCCGCGATCTCGCCGTTCGACAGTCCCTGCGCGACCAGCAGCATCACTTCGCGTTCACGTTCGGTGAGCTTGGCGATGCCCTTGTGCTGCGGCTCGCTGGTGCCGCTCGGCAGCATCGGTGAGAAGCGGTCGAGGAGCCTGCGGGTGGTGGACGGGGCGACGACGGCGTCGCCGCTGTGCACGGAGCGAATGGCTGCGAGCAGTTCGGCGGGCGGCACGTCCTTGAGCATGAAGCCGCTGGCCCCGGCCTTCAGCCCGGAGAAGGCGTACTCGTCGAGGTCGAACGTGGTCAGGATGAGCACCTTGGGCGCATCCGGCTGCGCGCAGATGCGCCGGGTGGCCTCGACACCGTCCAGCCTCGGCATCCGGACGTCCATCAGCACCACGTCGACGGCGGTGGTGCGCAGGATCCCGATCGCCTCCGCGCCGTCGCCGGCCTCGGCCACGACCTCCATGTCCGGCTGGGCGGCGAGCACCATCCGGAAGCCGGTGCGCAGCAGCACCTGGTCGTCGACGAGCATCACGCGGATCGCCATGAGGGGTCCTGTCTCCTGTCTGTCCTGCGCCTGTACTGCATTTCTGTACCGTGTCCGTCCTGCGCCCGTACTGCGTCTCCGTACCGCGTCCGTCCCGGGTCCGGAAAATAGAATGCCGGAGGCCTAGTGGGCCGCCTTGAGCGGCAGCAGGGCGCTGATCCGGAACCCGCCGCCGGGCCGCGGCCCGGCGTCCAGCGTGCCGCCGACCATGCCCACCCGTTCGCGCATGCCGATCATTCCGTGGCCCGCGCCGTCGGCGCCGCCGTCCACGTACAGTTCGTGCGCCGCACCCCGCCCGTCGTCCTCGACCAGCAGCCCGAGCCCGTCGTCGAAGTAGACCAGCCGCACACTGGCCCCGGCGTCCGGACCCCCGTGCTTACGGGTGTTGGTCAGGGCCTCCTGCACGATGCGGTACGCGGTCAGCTCGACCCCGCTGGGCAACGGCCGCGGGGTGCCCTCGATCTTGAAGTCGACGGCCAGCCCGGTCTTCCTGACCTGCTCGATGAGGTCCTCGATCTGCTCGACATCGGGCTGCGGGACGTACTCCCCGCTCTCCTGGGCGTCCCCGGTCCGCAGCACCCCGAGCAGCCGCCGCATCTCCGCGAGGGCCTGCCTGCCGGTGCTGGAGATGGTCTCCAGGGCCTGCCGGGCCTGATCGGGGGCCGCGTCCATGACATACGCCGCGCCGTCGGCCTGCACCACCATCACCGAGACGTTGTGCGCGACGACGTCGTGGAGTTCGCGGGCGATACGGGCCCGCTCGGCGGCCACCGCGACCTTCGACTGCGCCTCGCGCTCCCGCTCCAGCCGGGCCGCGCGCTCCTCCAGCTGGCTGAAGTAGGCGCGCCGGGTCCGCATCGAGTCGCCGAGCACCCAGGCGAGCACGAACGGCACGGTGAGCACGATGACGACGAAGACCTGCTGGGGCCAGCCGGTGTGCGGTACGTCCTGCGGCCAGCGCAGCTGAGAGAGGCCGGCCGCGCCCAGGGCGCAGACCAGCGCGAGCCGGGACGCCCAGCGCTCCCCGAGGGTGGCCACGGTGAAGACGATCACCAGCATCGCGAAGTTCACGACGCCGGGAGTGACCCCGAACACCAGCTGTCCGACGCCCATCGCGATGGTGAGGAGCAGCATCTTCTCCGGCGCACGCCGGCGCAACGCGACGACGGTGCAGAGCCCGACGCTGATCAGCAGGGTGGCGAGCCGCCCACCCGCGCGATCCGCAGGCGCCACCATGGACAGGCCGGAGAGCCCGAAGAGGAAGACAGCCCAGAAGCTGTCGACGCCCGTCGGGTGTCTGCGGATGAAGTCGTAGAGGCGCTGCACGTAACCCAGCGTAGGGACAGGCGACAGGTGCACGGGTCAGCCGAAGGGCCGATCCGGCTCCAGGGACCGTACTCCCCAAGGTGGAGACTTGGAAACGTGACGGACGAGTGGCGTGGGTGGCAGGAGGCGGCAGAGACCGCTTTGTACGGAGACGGGGGGTTCTATCGGAGCCCCGAAGGGCCGGCGGGTCACTTCCGTACCTCCGTCCACGCGTCCCCGCTGTTCGCCTCGGCCGTCGCCCGGCTGCTGGTCAGGACGGCGCGGGAGCTCGGCACCGGCTCGGTCGACCTGGTGGACCTGGGGGCGGGGCGGGGCGAACTGCTGACGGGGGTGCTGGCGGCCCTGCCGGCCGCGGGCGCCGACGGCCTGGCCGTACGGGCGTACGCCGTGGAGCTCGCCGCCCGCCCCGCCGGTCTGGACCCCCGGATCGAGTGGTGCACCGAACCGCCGCCGGGGGCGCGCGGTCTGCTGTTCGCCAACGAGTGGCTGGACAACGTCCCGACCGAGGTCGCCGAGACCGACGCGGACGGCGTGGACCGGTATGTCCTCGTCCGGACGGCGGACGGTGCGGAACGGCTGGGCGGGCCGGTGTCCGGGGCCGACGCCGCGTGGCTGCGCCGCTGGTGGCCGTCGGCCGGACCGGGCAGCCGGGCCGAGATCGGGCGCCCGCGCGACGAGGCCTGGGCACGGGCGGTTTCCACGCTGGACGGGGGGCTCGCGGTGGCGGTGGACTACGCCCACGTACGGAAGGCGCGGCCCCCCTTCGGCACGCTGACCGGCTTCCGGTCCGGCCGCGAGGTGCGACCGGTGCCGGACGGCAGCTGCGACCTCACCTCGCACGTGGCCCTGGACGCGTGCGCGGCGGCGGCCGGGGGCGGGACGGTGCTCCCCCAGCGCGAGGCGCTGCACGGCCTCGGCATCGACGGCAGGCGCCCGCCCCTGGCCCTGGCCTCGACCGACCCGGCAGGCTACGTACGGGCCCTCGCCTCGGCGGGCGAGGCGGCGGAGCTGACGGCCCGGGGCGGCCTGGGCGACTTCGGCTGGCTGATGCACCGAAGAATCGGCCCCGTCGGCGAGTGAGGCGCGGGGCCGGGGCGGCGCCCCGGTCGGACCAGCCCCGCAGGCGCTTGAGCCGCGGGGCCCGGGGCAGGGCGCCGGACGCTCAGGGAATACTGGCTGTATGACGGAGACGACAGTCGGCATCGGCGGCGCAGCGGAGAGCACCGACATGGTGCTCAACATCGGCCCCCAGCACCCCTCCACCCACGGCGTGCTCCGTCTGCGCATCGTCCTCGACGGCGAACGCATCCAGCACGCCGAACCGGTCATCGGTTACATGCACCGCGGCGCGGAGAAGCTGTTCGAGGCCCGCGACTACCGGCAGATCGTGATGCTCGCCAACCGCCACGACTGGCTGTCGGCGTTCTCCAACGAGCTGGGCGTCGTGATGGCCGTCGAGCGCATGCTCGGCATGGAGGTCCCGGAGCGCGCGGTCTGGACGCGCACCCTGCTCGCCGAGCTGAACCGGGTCCTGAACCATCTGATGTTCCTCGGCTCGTACCCGCTCGAACTCGGCGGGATCACCCCGGTGTTCTACGCCTTCCGCGAGCGCGAGGAGCTCCAGGCCGTGATGGAGGAGGTCTCCGGCGGCCGGATGCACTACATGTTCAACCGGGTCGGCGGCCTCAAGGAGGACCTCCCGGCGGGCTGGCTCGGCCGCGCCCGGGACGCCGTCGCCTCGGTCCGGTCCCGGATGGACGTGTACGACGACCTGGTGCTCGGCAACGAGATCTTCCGGGGCCGTACCCGCGGCGTCGGCGTGCTGTCCGCCGAGACCGTGCACGCGTACGGGGTGTCCGGTCCCATCGCCCGCGCCTCCGGGGTCGACTTCGATCTGCGCCGCGACGAGCCCTATCTCGCGTACGGGGAACTCCAGGACACCCTCAAGGTCGTCACCCGCACCGAGGGCGACTGCCTGGCCCGCTTCGAATGTCTGCTGGAGCAGACACACAACGCCCTGGATCTGGCGGACGCCTGCCTGGACCGGATGGCCGGCCTCGCGCCCGGCCCGATCAACCAGCGGCTCCCCAAGGTGCTGAAGGCCCCCGAGGGCCACACCTACGCCTGGACCGAGAACCCGCTCGGCATCAACGGCTACTACCTGGTGTCCAAGGGCGAGAAGACCCCGTACCGGCTGAAGCTCCGCTCCGCGTCGTACAACAACATCCAGGCGCTCACCGAGCTGCTGCCGGGCACGCTGGTCGCCGACATGGTGGCGATCCTGGGCTCGCTCTTCTTCGTCGTCGGCGACATCGACAAGTAGGCCGGACCGGCCCCGGCCGCGCGGCGCCTACGAGATGGCGGTGCGCAGCTCCACCACGTCCAGCTGCTCGGTCTCGTCGTGCGCGGTCAGATCGATGACCTTACCGACGGCCCGGTTCCCGGTCGTGCCCGTGCGGTGCGCGGCCAGCGCCTCCTCGCCCACCACGTCCGCGAGGTCCTCGTTCTGCACGGACTCGATCGCGGCGCGCGCCTTCTGCGTACCGAAGAAGTCGAAGCTTCCCTGCGGCACCGGATGACGGCGGGGCGCGGCGTGCGGAGCGACCGGGCTGGCGGCCGGCACGGCGCGCGCCGCGGGCAGCGCGGCGGCCTGCCGGGGTGCCGGAAGGGCCGTCGTCGGGCGGAGGTGCTGCGCTCCGGAGGTGTCCGGGGCCGCCGCGTGCTTCCCCTGCCGCTCCTCCGCCTCCCGGGCGCGCTCCGCGAGATCCCGCTTCCTGGCCTGCTCGGCGGTACGGCGCGCCTCCTGGAGGGCCCCGTTGCGCGAGAGGTCCTCCAGCGCCTGGGCGGCGCGCAGATAGGCGGCCGGCGTCGGTGTGCTGCGCGCCGCGGGCAGTTCCCGGGGAGTCGCGGCTTCGAGCGCGAGCTGCCTGCGGCCCTCCAGCGCGCTGGCCCGCTCGGTCTCGGCGTTGGCGTACCGCCGCAGCAGAGCAGCGTGCTCCCCGCGCAGGTTGGCGAGCTCCACGCGCTTGCGGCGCAGCTTCGTCTCCAGTCGGGCGCGCAGCTCCCGCGACTCCTCCAGGTCGGCCTCCAGCTCGGCCATGCGCTCCTCGGCCCGCCATTCGTCACCGGCTCGGGCGCGCGTCAGCTCCGCGAGACGGCGGCCCGCGTCCCGGTCCCAGCTGCGCATCAGATACGCGCCGGTCACGGCCGCGGCCGCCGTGGCGGCCACCAGACCGCGCAGGATCAGGGGCTCGGCGAGCAGCCAGGCGCCCCCGGCACAGAGAACCGACACTCCGACGACGGCAGACGGCGGAAGGATTCTGTGCAGAGGTGGCGAATGGCGATGACGTCCACGTGGCATGGCCTGAAATTTACCGTGTGTAGGAGGCACTTGGGGAGCCGCCGGCCAATCTGTTCCCACCCGGTTACCTGGCGGTCCCCAATCCTCGATCTCTACTTCTTGATGAGGCCCTTCGACCGCAGATAGTCCTTGGCCGCGTCGGCGGGCTTTGCGCGCTCGGCGTCCACCTTGCGGTTCAGTTCCGCGAGATCCTCGGTGGTGAGGGCCTTGGTGAGCTTGCCGAGTGCGTCGGCAATGTCCTGGGAACCCGCGTCCTTGGCATTGACGACCGGCAGAACGTTGTCCGCGTTCTGGAGCTTCTTGTCGTCCTCCAGGAACACCAGGCCGTAGCTGTCGAGCACCGCGTCCGTGGTGGTGGTGAGGACCAGTTGGTCCTTGCCGTCCTTGACTGCCTGCTTGGACTGCGGTGTGCCGACTCCCTTGGGGTCGATACCGGTGACATTGACGCCGTACGTCTTCTTCAGGCCCGGCGCGCAGAACGGCCGCACCTCGCACTCGTCACCCGCAGCGATCCTCACTTCGGCCTTCGAACTGCCGAGATCCGAAAGCGTCCTGAGCTTGTTCTTCGCGGCGAATTCCTTGGTCACCGCGAAGGCGTTCTGGTCGACGGCTCCGCCGACCGGGAGGACCTTCAGTCCGCGCGGAGTGGCGAGCTTCTCCAGCGCCGCGACCGTGGCGGCCGCGTCACCGGAGGCGACCGGCTTCTTCTCGGCCGCCTTCGCGCCGTTCACCTTGGCATTGAGGAATTCGGCGATCGTCGCAGCGTATTCGGGAACGACATCGATTTCGCCCTTCTCCAGGGACGGTTCGTACAGTTCCCGGTTGGCCACCGTGGTGACCGAGGTGCTGTATCCGGCCTCACCCAGGATCTGTGCGTACAGCTCCGCGAGGACCTTGGACTCGGTGAAGGACGCCGCGCCGACGACGAGCGGACCCTTCTTGCCGGAGCCGCCGCCGGAGTCGCCGGAGGACGCCGAGCCCGCCTTGTCCTTCTCCAGGCTGTCGCCGCCGCAGGCGGCGAGCGAGCCGGCCAGCGCGACCATGCCGATGACCGCGCCCGCTATTCGCGAGGTCTTGCTCATGAGGTGTTCTCCGTCCACAGCAACAGGGCTATTTGAGATGAGATATGGGGATCCGGGGAGCTGGGGGCGTCATGCCGTCCTGCGGCGGCGCAGCGGTGACAGCAGCCGGTCCAGACCCACCAGCACCGCCTCCACCAGCAGGGCGAGTACGGCGACCAGCAGCGCCCCCGCGACCACCTGCGGCGTGTTGTACGTGTTGAATCCGGCGGTGATGATCCGGCCGAGGCCGCCCTGGCCGACCATCGCGGCGATCGTCGCCGTGGCGACCACCTGGACCGCGGCCGAGCGCAGCCCGGTCATGATCATCGGGTAGGCCAGCGGCAGCTCGACCCGTACGAAGAGCTGGCCGCCGGACATTCCCATGCCTCGCGCCGCCTCGGCCACCGACCGGTCGACCTCTGTCATCCCGACATAGGCGTTGGTGAGCAGCGGCGGCACGGCGAACAGCACCAGCGCGGTGATCGTCGGCACGTATCCGGCATTGCGCAGCGGCGAGACCATGAAGAGGGCCAGCACTGCGAAGACCGGGACCGCCCGCCCCACGTTGGAGATGTTGACGGCCAGCGCGCCCCCTTTCCCGATGTGCCCGAGGTACAGGGCGACCGGCAGCGCGATCGCACAGGCCAGGGCGAGCGCGACACCGCTGACGTACAGATGCTCGGCGAGCCGGTGGGCCGCCCCGCTCTCCCCCGTCCAATTGGCGCCGGTCATGAGCCAGGTCCAGGCCTCGCCGAGAACTCCCATGGTTCAGACCGCCTTTGCCGTGGCACCCGCGACCGCGGTCTCGCCCGCGCGGGTGGGGCGTATTCGGGTCCAGGGGGTCAACAGCCGCTGGAGGCCCAGCAGCAGCAGATCGGCGAAGACCGCGAGCAGTACGCACAGGACCGAGGCGGTCAGCACCTGGGCCTTGAAGAAGCTGGGCAGGGCGTCCCCTATGAGGTTGCCCAGGCCGCCTCTGCCGATGATCGATCCGACCGTCGTCAGCGCGATCGTCGAGACGGTGGCGATCCGTACACCTGCCATCAACGCGGGCATGGCAAGGGGGACTTCAACCTCCCACAGCAGCCGGACCGGCCCGTAGCCCATGCCCTTCGCGGCTTCCTTCGCCTCCCGCGGAACCGCTTCGAGACCCGCCAGGATGTTCCGCACGAGAATAGTCAGGGAATACAGCACCAGACCGGTGACGACCAGCGCCGCGGAGAGACCGAACAGCGGCAGCAGCAACGAGAACATCGCGAGGGACGGCACGGTGTAGAGCACCGTCGTCAACCCCAGCACCGGTCCGGCGAAGCGGCGACTGCGGCGGGCGAGCAGCGCCAGCGGAAAGGCCACCACGAGCCCGATCAGCACCGAGACCACGGTGATCCAGATGTGCTGGACCGTCGCATCGGTCAACTCCTGGCTGCGGGAACGGAGATACTCCCCGCAGATCCAGTCGTTCGTGACCATGCAGTTCTGTGCGGCAGCCATCCGTCCCCCACCTCCCGATTACCGCTCGTGCCGAAGCATCGACGTCGTACCCGAAGTACCGATGCCTGGCGACCCTATCCCCGACCACCGACAATCGCCGAGGCCGTTGTATTCCAGCAACATGTCCTTCACAGAACACGCGCGACAATGGGGAACCATGATCCGTTTCGAGCACGTCACCAAGCGGTACGCGGACGGCACCACCGCCGTCGACGACCTTTCCTTCGAGGTCGCCGAGGGTGAACTGGTCACGCTCGTCGGACCGTCGGGCTGTGGCAAGACGACCACCATGAAGATGGTGAACCGGCTGATCGAACCGACCGGGGGCCGGATATTCCTCGACGGGGACGACATATCCGCCATCGACCCCGTCCAACTGCGCCGCCGCATCGGCTATGTGATCCAGCAGGTGGGCCTCTTCCCGCACCGTACGGTCCTGGAAAACACCGCGACCGTTCCCCACCTCCTCGGCTGGAAACGAGGAAAGGGCCGCGAGCGCGCGGCAGAACTCCTCGACCTGGTCGGACTTGATCCTTCCGTTTATGGCGACCGCTATCCGGAACAGCTCTCCGGCGGTCAGCGCCAACGCGTGGGCGTCGCAAGGGCGCTGGCCGCCGACCCGCCCGTACTGCTGATGGACGAGCCTTTCGGCGCGGTCGACCCCGTCGTACGGGAACGGCTGCAGAACGAATTCCTGAATCTCCAGAAACAGGTCCGTAAAACCGTGTTGTTCGTCACGCACGACATCGAGGAAGCGGTCCGGCTCGGTGACCGTATCGCCGTCTACGGACAGGGCTCGATCGAGCAGTTCGACTCCCCGGCGACCGTGCTCGGCGCACCCGCCACCCCCTATGTGGCGGACTTCGTGGGCGCCGACCGCGGCCTCAAACGCCTCTCCGTGACCCCCATCGAGGAGGGCGACCTCGACCAGCCGCCGGTCGTCCACCTCGACGACTCCCTGGCGAGGGCGACCGAACGGCTGCGGGCCGAAGGCGCGCGCTGGGCCGTCGTGCTGGACGGCGAGGACAATCTGCACGGCTGGATCCCGGCCGACGGCACCACCACCGCGACCGAGGAGACGGTGCGCGCCCACGCCCGCAGGATGGAGGCGTGGCTGCCCGTCGGCGCCCCGCTCAAGCAGGCGTTCGCCACCATGCTCCAGCACGACGCCGGCTGGATCGCCGTCATCGACAAGGAGAGCACCGGCCGCTTCCTCGGCGTACTCACCCCGGCCCGGCTCCATGAGGCGCTGCGCCGCTCGATCGACGCGGACGCGCAGGACGTCCCGCGGGCCGAGGTGGCCGTCGAGACGGTGGAGAGCATCACCAAAGCCGCCTCACAGTGAGCCGGGAGCCGGGGACCGGGGGTCGGGGGCCGGGGACCGGGGGTCGGGGGTCGGAAGCCGGGGACCGGGGGTCGGGGGCCGGGGACCGGGGGTCGGGGGTCGGAAGCCGGGGACCGGGGGTCGGGGGCCGGGGACCGGGGACCGGGGGTCGGGGGCCGGTGAGCCGGATGCCGGGGACCGGGGACCGGGGGCCGGGGGTCGGGGGCCCGGGGCCGGTGGGCCCCTGCCCGGGACGGGAACCAGGACCCGCCCCGTCCCCCGGCTCAGCTCTCGCTCAGCCGGCTGCTCATCCAGTCCAGCGCCGAAGGAATCTCCCGCCGCCAGGTGTTGAAGTTGTGCCCACCGCTGTCGAGCACGATCGACGAGGCATGGGCGGGCGGCTTCACCTTGCTGAGGAACCGCATCGTGGAGTGGTAGTTCCCCTCGCCGTGCCTGGAGGTCGTGACCAGGAACGACGAGTCGGGCTGCGGCAGGTTGTCCAGGCTCCACATCAGATCGGAGCGGTCACGCGCGCCCTGGTCACCGTGGAAGAGGTCGCCGGTCGTCGGGTCCTCGGCCGCCTTGTAGTACGCGGAGAGCCCGGCGCTCGCGGCGAACCGGTCCGGGTGGTGGAGGCCGATCTTCAGCGCACAGTAGCCGCCGGTCGAATTGCCCATGATGCCCCAGTTACGGGGCAGCTTTCCGACCCGGTACGCATTCGAGACCACCTGCGGCAGGTCGTCGGCGAAGAACGTCTCGGTCTGCGGTCCGCCCTTCACGTTCACGCACTCGGTGTCCCGCGGCGGCGCCACCGTCGGCCGCAGCATCACCAGGATCATCGGCTGCGACCGTCCGGCCTCCACCCGATCGTGTGCCGTCCGCGGATAATCGAGGCCCTTCAGAAGGTTCTCCGAGACACCCGGGTAGCCCGTGAGGACCACCACCGCGGGGAACTTCCGGCGGGCGAACGCCGGCTGGAAGTACTCCGGCGGCAGATACACGTACGCGGAACTCTCTATCTTCGACCGCCGCCCCGAGATCACGACCTTGTCGATCCGGCCGCTCACCGCGGGCTGCGAACTGCGGGGCCCGTCCGGCAGCTGCATCCCGACCCGGACGATGTTCTTGGTGGCCAGCGTTCCGGCCGCGTGGTCCGTGACCACGCCCAGATCCTGCTTCTGCCCGAACAGATCGGCCCAGGAACCGTAGAAGAGGAAGGAGTTGTTGGCCACCAGCCCGACGGTGACGAAGACCGTCACCTGGGTCGCCAGCAGCAGGCCGACCCTGCCGAACACCGCGGACACGCTGCGCCGCGCCAGCCGCGGCCAGAGCCAGACCGTGGCACCGAAGAACACCACGGCCAGCACGATGGCCAGCGCCAAGAACGTCTTGCTGGTAAGACCCATGGGGGGTGCGCTTTCTTGTCTGGAATTTTCCGGCCGACGGGTGAACCCCCGCCGCGGAAGCCTCGTCCTACAGGTCGCACATCGTCC
Organism: Streptomyces sp. NPDC057543; assembly: GCF_042801895.1. Taxonomy (NCBI): domain Bacteria; kingdom Bacillati; phylum Actinomycetota; class Actinomycetes; order Kitasatosporales; family Streptomycetaceae; genus Streptomyces; species Streptomyces sp. NPDC057543. The sequence continues at coordinate 30,068 of NZ_JBHVFF010000025.1, forward strand.
GGAAGGCCCTCGGCCGAAGGACTCAAGAATCTCTCGCGGAACCACGGGAAGCGATGTCTGTCACGCTAGATGGGGATAAATCGGGATCGGTTCCGAGTCCTGTACGTAAGTTCATGCGGGGCCCGCGCCCCGAATCCGTACCGGCACTGGTCGGCACCGCCTGCGCCGTCGTCGGCCTGGTCGATGTCGCCGCGGGTGTCTTCCCGCGCTTCCGGAACAGTCGGATGCATACCCTCGCCGAGGTGCTCCCAGGCGCCCTCGGACCGTTCGCCGCCGCTCTCTCCTTGAGCGCGGGCGTCCTGCTGCTGCTCCTCGCCCACGGCCTGAAGCGGCACAAGCGGCGGGCCTGGCGGGCGGCCGTCGTGCTGCTGCCGGCCGGTGCGCTGGCGCAGTTCGTCTACCGGCACTCGTTGATCGGCACGCTCGTCTCGCTCACGCTCTGCCTTCTGCTGGTCCGCCATCGCGGTGAATTCGCCGCGCTCCCCGACCCCCGGAGTCGCTGGCGGGCCCTGGCGAACTTCGTGCTCCTCGGCGCGGGTTCGCTCGGACTGGGCCTGATCATCGTCAGCGTCCATCCCGGCCGCGTCGTGGGGAGCCCCAGCGTCGCCGACCGTCTCCAGCACGTGCTGTACGGGCTGTTCGGCTTCGAGGGTCCCGTCGAATACGCCGGAGTCACCTCCTGGACCGTGGCGTACTCGCTCGGCGCCCTCGGTCTGCTGACCGCCGTCACCACCGTCTACCTGGCCTTCCGCCCCGAGCACCCGGCCGCCCGCCTCACCGAGGACGACGAGGCCCGGCTGCGCGCCCTGCTGGAGAAGCACGGCGGCCGCGACTCGCTCGGCCACTTCGCGCTCCGCCGCGACAAGGGCGTCGTCTTCTCCCCCAGCGGCAAGGCCGCCGTCTGCTACCGCGTCGTGTCCGGGGTGATGCTGGCGAGCGGCGACCCGATCGGTGACGTGGAGGCCTGGCCCGGCGCCATCGAGCGCTTCATGGACGAGGCCAAGGTCCACTCCTGGACCCCTGCCGTGATGGGCTGCAGCGAGACCGGCGGCGAGGTCTGGACCCGCGAGACCGGACTCGACGCGCTGGAACTGGGCGACGAGGCGGTGGTGGATGTCGCGGATTTCTCGCTCGCCGGGCGCGCGATGCGCAACGTACGCCAGATGGTGAAGCGCATTGAACGTCTTGGCTACGAGACCCGGGTCCGGCGTGTCCGCGATATCGGCGAGGCCGAGCTGGACCGCATCCGGCTGGCCGCCGCCGACTGGCGCGGCACGGACAACGAGCGCGGCTTCTCCATGGCGCTCGGCCGGATCGGCGACCCGGCCGACGGGGACTGCGTCATCGCCACCGCCCACAAGGCCGACGAACACACCGCCGACTCCCCGTACGGCGACCTGAAAGCCGTGCTGCACTTCGTCCCGTGGGGCAACGACGGAATGTCCCTAGATCTGATGCGCCGCGACCGCTCCGCCGACCCCGGCATGAACGAGCTGCTGATCGTCGCCTCCCTGCAGGAGTCCCCCCGGCTCGCCGTCGAACACGTCTCGCTGAACTTCGCGATGTTCCGCTCGGCGCTCGCCCGCGGCGAGAAGCTGGGTGCGGGACCGGTGCTGCGGTCCTGGCGGGGGCTGCTGATCTTTCTGTCACGCTGGTTCCAGATCGAGTCGCTGTACAAGTTCAACGCCAAGTTCCGGCCCCGCTGGGAGCCCCGATTCGTGGTGTACCGCGCCGCCCGCGACCTGCCCCGCATCTCCCTCGCGGCGATGCAGGCGGAGGGCTTCGTGAACCTCGCGCTGCCCCGTCCCTTCGCCCGCCGGTTCCCGCGCCGCCGGCCCCGCCCCTGCGCCCACACCCCGGCGCCGGGCCAGGAGCACCACGCCCGCGCGGCGTAAGAGCACGCCGTACGGGCCTACGCTGGTCGCATGAGTACGTTGCGTGGACGAGGCACGGTCCAAGGCCTGCCGGAGTGGGACCGCTGCGCGGTCATGGGTGTCGTCAATGTGACCCCGGACTCCTTCTCCGACGGGGGCCGCTGGTTCGACACCACGGCCGCGATCAAACACGGCCTCGACCTTGTCTCCGAGGGTGCCGACCTGATCGATGTCGGCGGCGAGTCGACCCGCCCCGGCGCCAGCCGGGTGAACGCGTCGGAGGAGCTGCGGCGCGTGGTCCCGGTGGTCAGGGGCCTGGCGTCCGAAGGGGTCACGGTCTCCGTCGACACCATGCGGGCCCGGGTCGCCGAGGAGTCGGTCGCGGCCGGAGCCGCCCTGGTCAACGACGTGAGCGGCGGTCTCGCCGACCCGGACATGGTCGGTGTCGTCGCGGCGGCCGGCGCGCCGTTCGTGGTGATGCACTGGCGCGGCTTCAGCGAGTCCATGAACAGCCGGGCGGTGTACGAGGACGTCGTCGCCGAAGTCGTCACGGAGCTGCGGGAACGGATGGACGCCGTGATCGCGGGCGGTGTCGACCCGGAACGGATCGTCATCGACCCCGGTCTCGGCTTCGCCAAGGACGCCGGCCACGACCTCGCCCTCGTCGCCCACCTCGACGAACTGCGCGCCCTGGGCCGCCCGCTGCTGGTCGCCGCCTCCCGCAAGCGCTTCCTCGGCCATGTGCTGGCCGGTGGGGGCGCCGCCCCACCACCCGCCCGCGAACGCGACGCCGCCACCGCGGCGATCTCCGCGCTCTCCGCCCACGCCGGCGCCTGGGCCGTCCGGGTCCACGAGGTCCGGGCCACGGCCGACGCCGTACGGGTCGCCCGCGCTGTCGAGGGAGCCGCGTGAGCGGGCGCGACGAGCACGCGGAGGCGGCCGCCGACATCGCGGCCGTCGAGCACGCCAACACCGCCTTCTACGAGGCGATGGAACGCGGCGACTTCGAGGAACTCTCCGGGCTCTGGCTGCCCGGCGAGGACCTCACCGTCTCCTGCGTCCACCCCGGCTGGCCGGTGCTCACCGGGCGCGGCGAGGTACTGCGCAGCTACGCCCTGATCATGGCGAACACCGAGTACATCCAGTTCTTCCTGACCGACGTCGGGATCTCGATGACCGGCGACACGGCCCTGGTGACCTGCACCGAGAACATCCTCAGCGGCGGCCCCGCGGAGGACGGCAACGCGCTCGGACCGCTGGTCGGCCAACTCGTCGTGGCCACCAATGTGTTCCGGCGCACGCCGGAGGGCTGGAAGCTCTGGTCCCACCACGGCTCGCCCGTACTCACCGAATCCGATGACGAGGACGAGGACGAAAGCCCGTCCTGACCGGAACATCCCCGTCCTGACGGGAACATCCGCGCGCTGGGGTGGGTTCGAAGCGGGCGATGGGGGTAGAAGCGGCTACCAGTCCCACGGAGCCCTGTCCATAGCCCCCGCGGGCAGGCACTGTCGGTGCTCGCAGGTAGATTCGAGAGTGAGAACAAGGCCGTCCGCACGCGGCCCCGTGTCTCTACGCCCTACGACAGCAGGAGTGATTCGCGTGGATCGTGTCGCGCTGCGCGGCCTCAAGGCCCGTGGACACCATGGAGTCTTCCCCCGGGAACGGGAAGAGGGCCAGACGTTCATCGTGGACCTGGTGCTCGGCCTCGACACCCGCCCCGCGGCAGCCGCCGACGACCTGACGAAGACCGTGCACTACGGCATCGTCGCCGAGGAAGTCGTCGCCGTGGTGCAGGGGGAGCCGGTCGACCTGATCGAAACGCTCGCGGAGCGGATCGCCCAGAGGTGCCTCAAGCACGAAGGAGTCGAGGAGGTGGAGGTCGTGGTGCACAAGCCGGACGCGCCGATCACCGTCCCCTTCGACGATGTGACCATCACCATCACCCGGAGCCGAGTATGAGTGCATTTTCCACCGAAGGGCAGAGCGACCCGACCGTACAGCCGGTGCCCGCCTCCGTGGTCGAGCAGGTGGACGCCGCGGACATCACCCTCTCCAACCCCAAACGCGCCGTGATCTCCCTGGGCTCCAATCTCGGCAACCGCCTGGAGACCCTCCAGGGCGCCATAGACGCCCTGGAAGACACCCCGGGCCTGCGGGTCAAGGCGGTCTCCCCGGTCTACGAGACCGAGCCCTGGGGCGTCGCTCCCGGCTCCCAGCCCTCGTACTTCAACGCGGTGATCGTGGTGAAGACGACACTCCCCCCGTCCTCGCTCCTGGAACGCGGCCAGGCCGTCGAAGAGGCTTTCGAACGGGTCCGCGAGGAGCGCTGGGGCCCGCGCACCATCGACGTCGACATCGTCGCGTACGCGGACGTCGTCTCCGACGACCCGTCGCTCACCCTCCCCCACCCCCGGGCCCATGAGCGGGCCTTCGTCCTCGCCCCGTGGCACGACGTCGACCCCGAGGCCCAGCTGCCCGGCGCCGGCCCCGTCTCGGAGCTGCTGGCCGGTCTCGGCCGTGAGGGCGTACTGCCCCGGACCGATCTGGAACTCCGCCTGCCCGAGTAGTCGTTAGGCTCAACGGACACGGACCGGTGGCGACACGCGCCACGGACGAATGACGGACCACTGACCACTGACGGCACGGACCCACCGACGTCGAAGGGCGGATCACTCGGTGAAGCAACTACGGCTCGGGATACTGGCCGGCCTCTTCGCCGCGGCCGGGGTGCTCTCCTGGGGCGGCGCCCGCCTCTGGGACTCCCTGGGCAGCCTGCCGAGCGTTCCCCTCGCCGCGCCGATCGTGCTCGCGGTGATCGCCGCCACCCTGCTCGCGACGGCACTCTCCATCCGTTCCCGGCTGCGCGCCCAGCGCGAGCGCCGGCCGGGGGCCAAGGGCGTCGAGCCCCTGATGGCGGCACGGGCAGTCGTCTTCGGCCAGGCCAGCGCCCTGGTCGTCTCCCTGGTCTCCGGCATGTACGGCGGCACGGGCGTCTACCTGCTCGGCTCCCTCGACATCCCGGCCCGCCGCGACCAGGCGATCTACGCAGGCCTCGCAGTCCTCGCCGGCATCGCGGTGGTGGCCGCGGCCCTCTGGCTCGAACGCATCTGCAGGCTCCCGGACGACGAGGACAAGGACAAGAGCTCGGCGGCCGCATAAGAGCCACCGAGCTCTCCTCCCGAGGCCGCTGTGGAACTCAGCGCGCCATGATCAGGCTCATGGCCTCGGCACGCGTCGCGGGGTCGCGGAGCTGCCCGCGGACCGCCGAGGTCAGCGTCTTGGCACCGGGCTTGCGGATACCGCGCATCGACATGCACATGTGTTCGCACTCGACGACGACGACGACGCCGCGCGGCTCCAGAATCTCCATGAGCGAATCGGCGATCTGCGTGGTGAGCCGCTCCTGGACCTGCGGACGCCGGGCGAACACGTCGACGAGACGGGCCAGCTTCGAAAGACCGGTGATCTTGCCGCTGGTCGCCGGGATGTACCCGACGTGCGCGACGCCCCTGAACGGCACCAGATGGTGTTCACAGGTACTGAAGACTTCGATGTCCTTGACCAGCACCATCTCGTCGTGCCCCAGGTCGAACGTGGTCGTCAGGACGTCCTCGGGCTCCTGGTAGAGGCCCGCGAATATCTCCTTGTACGCCCTTGCCACCCGGCCCGGTGTCTCGCGCAGTCCCTCACGGTCCGGATCCTCGCCCACCGCGAGAAGGAGTTCACGTACGGCGGCCTCGGCCCGCTTCTCGTCGAACTCGCCGATCGGACCCTGGCCGTCCAACGTCACCGGGTCGGTCATCTGTGCCTCGTTCCCTTGAGCTGTCACCCGCACACGCATCCGCACGGGAGTACGAAAAAGCCGCGCCCCCACAGGCTAGAACCTGCGGGGGCGCGGCATCCATTCCGAACCCGGTACGGCCCCGTGAAAGGGGCCACACCAGGGCTTCTATGCCTCGGGGTGGTCCTCCGGGATCACCTCGGTGGCCGGGACGGTGTCCGTGGGGACGACCGAGCCGTTCGCCGTGGCGGCGCCATTGGTGAGGGCGAGCTCCTTCGGCGAGAGCACCGGCGGCCGCGTCGACGGGGTGCGTCGGGCGGAGCCGGTCCATGCCGGACGGGACGGGCGCTTCACGATCGGGGCGAAGATCTCGGCGATCTCCTCCTTGCCGAGCGTCTCCTTCTCCAGAAGCTGGAGAACGAGGGCGTCCAGCACGTCGCGGTTCTCGACGAGGATCTCCCACGCGTCGTTGTGCGCGGTCTCGATGAGCTTCTTGACCTCTTCGTCGACGAGGGCCGCGACCTCTTCCGAGTAGTCGCGCTGGTGGCCCATCTCCCGGCCCACGAAGGGCTCGGTGTTGTCGCCGCCGAACTTGATCGCGCCGAGCCGCTCCGTCATGCCGTACTGCGTGACCATCGCGCGGGCCGTTGCGGTGGCCTTCTCGATGTCGTTCGCAGCGCCGGTGGTCGGGTCGTGGAAGACCAGCTCCTCGGCCGCGCGCCCGCCCAGCATGTAAGCCAGCTGGTCGAGCATCTCGTTGCGCGTCGTGGAGTACTTGTCCTCCTCCGGGAGCACCATCGTGTAACCGAGGGCGCGGCCGCGGGAGAGGATCGTGATCTTGTGGACCGGGTCCGACTGGGGGGAAGCCGCCGCGACCAGGGCGTGTCCGCCCTCGTGGTACGCGGTGATCTTCTTCTCCTTCTCGGACATGATCCGGGTCCGCTTCTGCGGGCCCGCCACGACGCGGTCGATGGCCTCGTCGAGCATCTTGTTGTCGATCAGCTTCAGGTTGCCGCGCGCCGTGAGGAGCGCCGCTTCGTTCAGCACGTTCGACAGGTCGGCACCGGTGAAGCCGGGCGTACGACGGGCGACGGCGCCGAGGTCGACGTCCTTCGCTACCGGCTTGCCCTTCTGGTGCACCTTGAGGATTTCGAGACGGCCCTGCATGTCCGGCCGGTCGACCGCGATCTGCCGGTCGAAGCGGCCCGGGCGCAGCAGCGCCGGGTCGAGGATGTCCGGCCGGTTCGTGGCGGCGATCAAGATGACGCCGCCCTTCACGTCGAAGCCGTCCATCTCGACGAGCAGCTGGTTCAGCGTCTGCTCGCGCTCGTCGTGACCGCCGCCCATGCCGGCGCCGCGGTGGCGTCCCACGGCGTCGATCTCGTCGACGAAGACGATCGCCGGGGCGTTCGCCTTGGCCTGCTCGAAGAGGTCACGGACCCGGCTGGCACCGACACCGACGAACATCTCGACGAAGTCCGAACCGGAGATCGAGTAGAACGGGACGCCCGCCTCGCCTGCGACGGCGCGTGCGAGCAGTGTCTTGCCCGTACCGGGAGGCCCGTACAGCAGGACACCCTTGGGAATCTTGGCGCCGACGGCCTGGAACTTCGCCGGCTCCTGGAGGAACTCCTTGATCTCCTGGAGCTCCTCGACGGCCTCGTCCGACCCCGCCACATCGGCGAACGTCGTCTTCGGCGTGTCCTTGGTGATCAGCTTGGCCTTGGACTTCCCGAACTGCATGACTCGGGAGCCGCCGCCCTGCATCTGGTTCATCAGGAACAGGAAGACGACCACGATCAGGACGAAGGGCAGCAGCGAGAGGAGGATCGAGATGAACGGGGACTGCTTCGACGGCGAGACGGTGTAGCCCTTGTCGATCTTGCCGCTCTCGAACTTCTGCTGCAGCGTGTCGGCCAGCTGGACACCCTGGTCGCCGATGTAGCTCGCCTGGAACTTGCTGCCGGACTCGCCCGAAAGCTTCTGGTCCTTCTTCAACTCGATCTTGATGATCTGTTCGTCACCGGTGGTCAGCTTCGCCTGCGCCACCTGGTCCTTGCTGATCGCCTGGATCACCTTGCCGGTGTCCACCGATTCGTAGCCGCCCTTTGAGCCGACGACCTGCATCAACACGACCACGGCGAGGACGGCCAGCACGATCCACATGACCGGCCCACGGAAGTATCGCTTCACGTCCATCCATACGGGGCGATGACGCCCCGTCCCTCCTGCCCGTAGGTAAATGCTGCTGTGAGAAAAGACTGTTCTTCGGACGGTACCCCAGCATTGTCACCCGAGACTGCCGGGGACGTCTGTCAAAACCTGCCTTCGAATGCTCAACGGCGGGAATCCGGTGAAAGGTTCCCGGCGCCCCGTACCGGTCGGGCCGGCCCCCAGGACCGGAAGGCGGTCAGCCGCCGTAGACGTGCGGGGCGAGCGTGCCGACGAAGGGGAGGTTGCGGTACTTCTCCGCGTAGTCCAGCCCGTATCCGACGACGAACTCGTTGGGGATGTCGAATCCGACCCACTTGCAGTCGAGCGCGACCTTGGCCGCGTCCGGCTTGCGCAGCAGGGTGCAGATCTCCAGGGACGCGGGCTCGCGCGAGCCGAGGTTCGACATCAGCCAGGACAGGGTCAGGCCCGAGTCGATGATGTCCTCGACGATCAGGACGTGCTTGCCCTTGATGTCGGTGTCGAGGTCCTTGAGGATCCGGACGACTCCGGAGGACTGGGTGCCCGCGCCGTACGACGAGACGGCCATCCAGTCCATCGTGACGGGGGTGGACAGCGCGCGCGCCAGGTCCGCCATCACCATCACCGCGCCCTTGAGGACGCCGACGATGAGCAGGTCCCTGCCCGCGTACTCCGCGTCGATCTTCGCGGCCAGCTCGACGAGCTTCGCGTCGATCTCTTCCTTGGTGAGGAGCACCGACTGAAGGTCGGTGCCCATGTCCTTCTCGTTCACCCGCGTCTCTTTCTCTGCCTGCCCGGTCCGGGGTGATGCCCCGTACCTGCGCGGCCGCTCGCCTGCATTGTCAGCCGCCCGTGCTTCAGCTCTGCCGAATCACCAGTCTGCCACCCTGCCGCCTGGCTTCCACCCGGCCGGGCAGGTTGATGGCCCGCTGACCGCGCCAGCTGGTGATCAGACGGTCGACTTCCTCGATGTGCCGGGCGAAGAGGGAACCGGCCGGGGAGCCCGCCTCCATGGCGGCCCGGCGCAGCACTCGGCGGCGTACAGCGGGCGGCAGCGCGTACAGCTTGGCGCACTCCAGCCGGCCCGCGTCGTCCCGAACGGTGCGGTCGGCCTCGGCGGCCCAGGTGTCCAGGGCGTCGGCGTCGTCGCGGGACAGCTGCGCCGTACGGGCCAGGGCCTCTACGACGCCCTTGCCCAGCGCCTTCTCCAGGGCGGGCAGGCCCTCGTGGCGCAGTCGTGAGCGGGTGTAGGCGGGGTCGATGTTGTGCGGGTCGTCCCAGACGGGCAGCGACTGGACGAGGCAGGCCTTGCGGGCGGTCTGCCGGTCGAGCTGGAGGAAGGGGCGGCGGTAGCGGCCCGCCGGTCCCGACGCGGCGGCCATGCCGGAGAGCGAGCGGATGCCGGAGCCGCGGGCGAGGCCCAGCAGCACCGTCTCCGCCTGGTCGTCACGGGTGTGGCCGAGCAGGACGGCGGCGGCGCCGTACCGCTCGGCGGCCGCGTCGAGGGCGGCGTAGCGGGCGTCGCGGGCCGCGGCCTCGGGTCCGCCCTCCTGGCCGACCCGCACGGCGACGGACTCGACCGGGTCGAGGTGCATGTCGGTGAGGCGGTCGACGACCTCGGCAGCCCGGGTGTCGGAGCCGTCCTGGAGGCCGTGGTCGACGGTGATGCCGCCGGCCCGGACGTCGAGCTTGCGGGCTTCGAAGGCGAGGGCGGAGGCGAGCGCCATGGAATCGGCGCCGCCGGAGCATGCCACCAGCACCAGGGGGGTATCGGGGCGTTCGGGGAGTGCGGCGCGCTGCCTGCCCGCGCCGGCTTCGGCGAGCTCGGGGTGCGGGGTGCGCCGGGTGTGCTCGGCGCACCGGGTGTGTTCGGTGAGTACGTCGTGGAGTACGCGGCGGACCGCCAGGCGTATCGCCGCGACCGCAGGATGGGGACCCATGTCCGGTGCCCTTCGTGAAGTTTGGGGAGGTGCCTCGGAGTGCCGGGACGAGAAGTGTGCCGTCACTCAGAGTGCGTCGATGGTGACAGAGGCAAGCCGTCCACCGAGCATTGCACGCCTTCCCATGCCCCTACGGTCCCTCGGATGGGTGATTACCGGCGCGTTCTTGTCCTGTCGTACGCCGTCCGGCCCGTCGTGATCAGGACTCTGCCCTACGGTGCACCCTCGCGATCCAATCCGCCGGCTTCGCGATCTCCGCCTTGGTCGGGAGGGTGTTCGGCGAGGTCCAGACCCGGTTGAAGCCGTCCATGCCGACCTCCTCGACCGCGGCGCGGACGAACCGTTCGCCGTCCCGGTACTGGCGCAGTTTGGCATCGAGGCCGAGGAGCTTGCGCAGCGCCTGGTCGAGTCGGCTCGCGCCGCGCGCCCTGCGCTGCTGGAACTTCTCCCGGATCTCGCCGACGGAGGAGACGACCTCCGGGCCGACGCCGTCCATCACGTAGTCGGCGTGTCCTTCGAGCAGGGACATCACGGCGGTGAGCCGGCCGAGGATCTCGCGCTGGGCGGGTGTCTGGACGAGTTCGACGAGGCTGCGGCCGCCGTCCTCGCCGTCCTCGCCCTCGGGGCGGCCCCCGGCCAGGGACTGGGCCGCCTCGCGGAGCCGCTCCAGCACGGTCACCGGGTCGACGTCGGTCTCCTCCAGGAACGACTGGATCTCGCCCTGAAGGTGGTCCCGTAGCCAGGGCACCCCGGTGAACTGGGTGCGGTGGGTCTCCTCGTGGAGGGCGACCCAGAGCCGGAAGTCGTGCGGGTCGACGTCCAGTTCGCGCTCGACGTGGACGATGTTCGGGGCGACGAGCAGCAGCCTGCCGCCGCCGTCGGCCGAGGCCGGGAGTTCGCGGGTGGCCGGGGCGAACGTCTCGTACTGGCCGAGGACCCGGGAGGCGAGGAACGACAGCAGCATCCCCACCTCGACGCCGGTCACCTTGCCGCCGACCGCGCCGAGCACGGCGCCGCCGGGGCCGCTGCCGCGCCGCTCCTGCATCTTGCCCAGCAGGGGGCGGAGCAGTTCGCGGAAGCCCGCGACGTTGGCCTTGATCCAGCCGGCCCGGTCCACGATCAGGACCGGGGTGTCCTCCGGATCGGTCCCCTCGGGGATCATCCGGGTGAAGGAACGGACGTGCTCCTCCGAGGCCTTGGCGTGCCGGCGGAGCTCCGCGACGACTTCGCGGGCCTCCTCCCGGCTGATCTCGGGCCCCGGCCGCACGAGTCGGGTCGCGGTCGCCACCGCGAGATTCCAGTCGACCATCTCGGCACCACCGATGCTCGTCATGCGTCAACGGTACGTGCTCGAGTCCGTCCGTGGTGTGGTGTCGACCGGCTCACCGGGTTCGGGTGGCGAGGCTGGTGGCGAGGGAATCGAGGGAGGACTGGGCCGCGGAGGGGGATGTCGTACCGGACGCCAGGAAGGCGAAGGCGAGCAGCCGGCCCTGCCGGTCGACGACCGTACCGGCGAGGGAATTCACTCCGGTGAGGGTGCCGGTCTTGGCGCGGATCAGGCCGGTGCCCGCGGACTTCTCGGTGTAACGGCCGCTGAGGGTGCCGCTGAACCCGGCCACGGGAAGGCCGGTGAGGACGGGGCGCAGTTCGGGGTGGCGCGGGTCGGCGGCGCGGGCGAGGAGGCCGGCCAGCAGTCCGGCGGTGACCTTGTCCTTGCGGTTGAGCCCGCTGCCGTCGGCGAAGTTCGCGCCGGTCAGTGGCAGGTGGAGCTTCTTGAGCTGTGCGGTGACGGCCCGTCGGCCGCCCGCGAAGTCGGCCGGTTCGCCCGCGGCCAGGGCGGTCTGCCGGGCGAGTGCCTCGGCAATGTCGTTGTCGCTGTTGGTCAGGGCCCGTTCGACCAGGGCGGAGAGCGGTGCGGAGAGGTGTTCGGCGACCGGCCGGGACCCACCGGCCGGACGGCCGGGCGCCGGGCCGGACCCGGTGGCGATCCCGGCGTCGTGGAGCAGCTCGGCGAAGGTCCGGGCGGTGTCACCGGCCGGGTCGTCGCTGCGCGGGGCGGGTCCGCTGTCGGTGTTGTCGAGCCTGCCCTCGCGGGTCATCAGGGCGGTGACCGGCGCGATGTTCTCGTTGGGGCCGATCGGGTGCCGCGCGGGGCCGGAGTAGCGGGAGGTGTCGTACGCGAGGCGGACCGTCTTCACACCCCGGTCCTTCAGGGCGCGGGCGGTGTCGGCGGCCAGCTTGCGCAGGGCGGCCTTGTCGAGGGTGGGATCGCCGCCGCCGACCAGGGTGAGGGCGCGGGAGTCGGGGGACGCCCGGACCGTCGTGGCGATGCGGTGGCCGGGGCCGAGCGCGCTCAGCGCGGCGACCGAAGTGGCGATCTTGACGGTGGAGGCGGGCGTCATGGGCGTGTCGGCGCCCTGGCCGTACAGCCGCTCGCCGGTGGCGGTGTCGATGACGACGGCGGTACGCACGGTGCCCAGGGCGGGGGCCTTCAGCAGGGGGCCGAGGGTGGCGCGGAGGGCGGCCGCCGCGCCGTCCTGGTTGCCGCGGGCGTCCGGGGCGGCGTTGTCGACCGCGGCGGAGAGCGGGGCGAGGACGGCCGGGGCGCTGGGTGCGGGTTCCGGTCCGGACGGCGTGCGGGGTTCGTGATCTGCGCCACCTGTACGGTTGCGGGCGGCGGCCCAGTCCTGCTCGGCCTTACGCTGACCCGAGTCCCAGGGGCCGGCGGCAAGGACGACGCCGGCCGCGAGCATCAGGCCCAGGCCGGCGGAGACAGCCGCGAACTGCCGATCGCTCAGCCCCCGCAATCTGATCACGCCACCCGGCCGGGCGAGCCTGCTCAGCTTGTCCAGCGGGTTGACCGATGGTCTTTTCACCGGCTCGTCCACCGTTGACCAGCCCCTTTCGCGAGCACACATCTGCGTGGGGGACACTTAATCACCAGTCGTATGTGTTGATCATGGAGGAGCCACCCGTGGAGTTCGACGTCACCATCGAGATCCCGAAGGGTTCGCGGAACAAGTACGAGGTGGACCACGAGACCGGTCGGATCCGCCTGGACCGTCGACTCTTCACCTCGACCAGCTACCCGGCGGACTACGGTTTCGTCGAGAACACCCTCGGCGAGGACGGCGACCCGCTGGACGCGCTGGTCATCCTGGACGAGCCGACCTTCCCCGGCTGCCTCATCAAGTGCCGCGCCATCGGCATGTTCCGGATGACGGACGAGGCCGGCGGCGACGACAAGCTGCTGTGCGTACCGGCCTCCGACCCCCGGGTGGAGCACCTGCGCGACATCCACCACGTGTCGGAGTTCGACCGCCTGGAGATCCAGCACTTCTTCGAGGTCTACAAGGACCTGGAGCCCGGCAAGTCCGTCGAGGGCGCCGACTGGGTCGGCCGCGCCGAGGCCGAGGCCGAGATCGAGGCCTCCTACAAGCGCCTTGAGGCGCAGGGCGGCGCGCACTGACGACCTGCGGGTCGCGGCCGGACTCCGGCCGAGGTACGTCGCACGGTTCCGTTTACGGTTCCGTGCCGGAAGTGGGCGGTACTCCCTCCGAGGGGGTGCCGCCCACTTCGCTTCTGCACCCTTGTCCGTGGCCATACTGGGCAGCAGCGCGACCGAGGACGCGCAGCCGATGAGGAGCGAGGTCGAGTGGTGGCGGAACCGGGCGGTCCGGAAGACCAGAAGCCCCAGTCCGACGAGGCGCGCAGCGCCTTCGTCCCGCCGGCCGGGGTGGGACGGCGGACGTCTGCGTCCGAGGACGACCAGCCGACCTCGGAATTCGCCATTCCGACCGGTCTGACGGCCGAGCCCCAAGGACCGGGCCCGGCTTCCGCTTCGGGCTCCGGTTCCGGTACCGCCTCCGGCTCGGACACGATCGGCTCCGCCTTCGCCCCGCCGAGCACGTACAGCGCCCAGCACGCGCCGCCCGCCTTCACCCCGGCGCACGGCAGCCCGATGATCCGGCTGACCAAGGAGGCCCCTTGGCAGGACCGGATGCGCACGATGCTGCGGATGCCGGTCGCCGAGCGCCCCGCGCCCGAGCCGGTGCAGAAGCCCGACGAGGCGGGGCCCGCGGTGCCGCGCGTGCTCGACCTCACGCTGCGTATCGGGGAGCTGCTGCTCGCGGGCGGTGAGGGCGCCGAGGACGTCGAGGCGGCAATGTTCGCGGTGACCCGCAGCTACGGACTCGACCGCTGCGAGCCCACCGTCACCTTCACCCTGCTGTCGATCTCGCACCAGCCGTCGCTGGTCGACGACCCCGTGACGGCGAGCCGCACCGTACGCCGTCGCGGCACCGACTACACCCGGCTGGCCGCCGTCTTCCGGCTCATCGACGACATCACCACCGAGGATGTCGACGTCTCGCTGGAGGAGGCCTACCGGCGGCTGGCGGAGATCCGGCGCAATCGGCACCCGTACTCCGGCTGGGTGCTGACGCTGGCCGGTGGCGGTCTCGCGGGGGCTGCGTCGGTACTGGTCGGTGGTGGCGCGCTGGTCTTCGTGGTGGCCGCGATCGGCGCGATGCTCGGCGACCGGCTCGCCTGGCTCTGTGCCGGGCGCGGGCTGCCGGAGTTCTATCAGTTCGTGGTGGCGGCCATGCCGCCCGCCGCGATGGGTGTGGCGCTGACCCTCACCCACTGGTCGGACGTACGGCCGTCCGCGGTGATCACCGGTGGGCTGTTCGCGCTGCTGCCGGGGCGGGCCCTGGTGGCGGGCGTGCAGGACGGGCTGACCGGCTACTACATCACGGCCGCCGCACGCCTGCTCGAAGTCATGTACCTGTTCATCGGCATCGTCGTCGGTGTGCTGCTCGTGCTGTACCTGGGCGTTCAGCTGGGCGCCGAGCTGAATCCCGGTACCCGGTTCTTCGCCCCGGACCGGCCCGTGGTGCAGATCCTGGCGTCGATGGCGCTCTGTCTCGCGTTCGCGATCCTGCTCCAGCAGGACCGGTCCACGGTGCTGGCGGTGACCCTCAACGGCGCCGTGGCGTGGGTGATCTTCGGCGCGATGGCCAGGACCGGCCATATCTCACCGGTGCTGGCGACGGCGACGGCGGCCGGCCTGGTGGGCCTGTTCGGGCAGCTGTTCGCACGCTACCGATACACCTCGTCACTGCCGTTCATCACGGCGGCGATCGGCCCGCTGCTGCCCGGCTCGGCCACGTACTTCGGTCTGCTGGGCATGGCCCAGGGCAATGTGAACGCCGGGCTCGCCTCGCTGTCGACCGCGGTGGCGACGGCGCTGGCGATCGCGATCGGGGTGAATCTGGGAAGCGAGATCTCCCGGCTGTTCATGCGGGTGCCGGGAGCGGTCGGCGGGGCGAACCGCCGCGCGGCCAAGCGGACGCGCGGCTTCTGACACCGCCGACGGTGCGGCTCGCGGTCAGCGCTTGGCGTGGCGGCCGCGCTGCGCCGTGGAGGGGCCGGGGCCCGCGGAC
>NZ_JBHVFF010000026.1:0-45299 GCF_042801895.1 Streptomyces sp. NPDC057543
CTTCTTGGCCGCCGTCGTCTTCTTCGCGGTGGTCGTCTTCTTCGCGGCGGTCTTCTTGGCCGCCGTCGTCTTCTTCGCCGCCGTCGTCTTCGTCGCCGTCTTCTTCGCGGTCGCCTTCTTGGCCGGGGCCTTCTTCGCCGTCTTCTTGGCGGGCCCCTTGGCGCGCTTCTCGGCGAGCAGCTCGTAGCCGCGCTCCGGCGTGATGGTCTCGACACTGTCGCCGGTCCGCAGCGTCGCGTTGGTCTCGCCGTCGGTCACGTACGCACCGAAACGCCCGTCCTTGACCACGACCGGCGCCCCGCTCACCGGGTCCGTGCCCAGTTCCTTCAGCGGCGGCTTCGCGGCGGCCCGGCCGCGCTGCTTGGGCTGGGCATAGATCGCGAGGGCTTCTTCAAGGGTGATGTCGAAAAGCTGATCCTCGGAAGTCAGCGAACGCGAGTCCGTGCCCTTCTTCAGGTAGGGACCGTAGCGGCCGTTCTGTGCGGTGATCTCGACGCCCTCGGCGTCCTCGCCGACGACCCGTGGCAGCGACATCAGCTTCAGCGCGTCGGCCAGCGTCACCGTGTCCAGCGACATCGACTTGAACAGCGAGGCCGTCCGCGGCTTCACCGCGTTCTTGCCGGTCTTCGGGGTGCCCTCGGGCAGCACCTCGGTGACGTACGGGCCGTACCGCCCGTCCTTGGCGATGATCTGGTGCCCGGTGATCGGGTCCGCACCGAGCTCGAAGTCGCCGCTCGGCTTGGCCAGCAGCTCCTCCGCGTACTCGACGGACAGCTCGTCGGGCGCCAGGTCCTCCGGCACGTCCGCGCGCTGGTGGCCCTCGGAGTCCTTCTCGCCGCGCTCGATGTACGGGCCGTAGCGACCGACGCGGAGCTTGATGTCGTTGCCGACGGGGAACGAGGAGATCTCCCGCGCGTCGATCGCGCCGAGGTCGGTGACGAGCTCCTTCAGCCCGCCGAGGTGGTCGCCGTCGCCGTTGCCCGCGTCGGAGGCCGCGCCTGCACCGGCCGTGTCGTCGTCGCGCGCGCCGAAGTAGAAGCGCTTCAGCCACGGCACGGCCTGGGCCTCGCCCCGCGCGATGCGGTCGAGATCGTCCTCCATCTTCGCGGTGAAGTCGTAGTCGACGAGCCGGCCGAAGTGCTTCTCCAGCAGGTTGACCACGGCGAAGGAGAGGAAGGACGGCACCAGGGCCGTGCCCTTCTTGAAGACGTAGCCACGGTCCAGGATCGTGCCGATGATCGAGGCGTACGTCGACGGGCGGCCGATCTCGCGCTCTTCGAGCTCCTTGACCAGCGAAGCCTCGGTGTAGCGGGCCGGCGGCTTGGTGGCGTGCCCGTCGGCCGAGATCTCCTCGGCGGACAGCGCGTCGCCCTCGGCGACCTGCGGGAGGCGTCGCTCGCGGTCGTCGAGCTCGGCGTTCGGGTCGTCGGCGCCCTCGACGTACGCCTTCATGAAGCCGTGGAAGGTGATCGTCTTGCCGGACGCGGAGAACTCGGCGTCCCGGCCGTCGCTCGCCCGGCCGCCGATCTTGACGGTGACGGAGTCACCGACCGCGTCCTTCATCTGAGAGGCGACGGTCCGCTTCCAGATCAGCTCGTAGAGCCTGAACTGGTCGCCGGTGAGGCCGGTCTCGGCAGGGGTGCGGAAGCGGTCGCCGGAGGGGCGGATCGCCTCGTGCGCCTCCTGCGCGTTCTTGACCTTCCCGGCGTACGTGCGCGGCTTGTCCGGCAGGTAGTCGGCGCCGTACAGCTGCGTGACCTGTGCCCGGGCCGCGGAGATCGCGGTGTCCGAGAGGGTCGTGGAGTCGGTACGCATATAGGTGATGAAGCCGTTCTCGTACAGCTTCTGCGCGACCTGCATGGTGGCCTTGGCCCCGAAGCCCAGCTTCCGGCTCGCCTCCTGCTGGAGGGTCGTCGTCCGGAACGGGGCGTACGGGGAGCGGCGGTACGGCTTCGACTCGACGGACCGTACGGCGAACGTGGCGTCGGCGAGAGCGGCGGCCAGGGCTCGGGCGTTCGTCTCGTCCAGGTGCAGCGTCTGGCCGGAGCCGGACTTCAGCTGCCCGTCCGGACCGAAGTCACGACCCTGGGCGATCCGGCGGCCGTCGACCGCGCTGAGACGGGCGGCGAGGGCCGACGGGTCGGAGGCGTCACCGGTGCGGCCGGTGGCGAAGGTGCCGGTCAGGTCCCAGTACTCGGCGGAACGGAAGGCGATGCGCTCGCGCTCCCGCTCGACGACGAGACGGGTCGCCACGGACTGGACCCGGCCGGCCGACAGGCGCGGCATGACCTTCTTCCACAGGACCGGCGAGACCTCGTAGCCGTAGAGGCGGTCGAGGATGCGGCGGGTCTCCTGGGCGTCGACCATGCGCTGGTTGAGTTCGCGCGGGTTGGCGACGGCGGCCCGGATCGCGTCCTTGGTGATCTCGTGGAAGACCATCCGGTGGACCGGGACCTTGGGCTTCAGAACTTCCTGCAGGTGCCACGCGATGGCTTCGCCCTCGCGGTCCTCATCGGTGGCGAGGAAGAGTTCATCGGACTCGGCCAGCAGCTGCTTGAGCTTCCTGACCTGTGCTTTCTTGTCCGCGTTGACGACATAGACGGGCTGGAAGTCATGCTCGACGTCGACGCCGAGCCGACGGACCTCGCCGGTGTACTCATCGGGGACCTCTGCGGCGCCGTTCGGCAGGTCGCGGATGTGCCCGACGCTCGCCTCGACGACGTATCCGGGGCCGAGGTAGCCCTTGATCGTCTTCGCCTTGGCAGGCGACTCGACGATGACGAGTCGGCGGCCGCCCTGTGCGGTCTCGCTGGTCGGGGACAACTTCGCTCTTCTCTCCGGTCGACACTCAGTGGGCATCCGGGCAGCGCGCTGACGCTGCCGACGGTGCTGTCGCTGCGGAGTGTGACGGTACAACCCGCCCCCGTGTCAAACGGCAAAAGCCCGCAACGGCCACTCGAACGGTAACCCGACTTCCGCCATTCCTGCCGCCCGGACCGCCCGCTCCCCTGTGGGCACGGTCGCCGCCTGCGGGTTTCCGAGTGCTGCGGCGGCACTGCGGAGCGGGGCTCCCGGCGCCGTGCAGCCGGGCGCCCCGGGCGTGTTCTCCGCCTCCCCACCCTGGCTGCCGAGACCCTGGGGGCCGGATCCGGCGGGAAGTGGATCAGATGCGGGTGAAGCACCACACACCGAGAACGAGAAAGAGTACGCCGAACACAGTGGCGAGAGCGGCGGAAGCGATGGGGCTCACTCCGTGCGCCACCGGCGCACGGTGCAGCACACGCGCCCCCGTCCACAGCAGCAGCGCGGCGCCGAACAGCGCGAACGCCGTTCCGGCGAAGACCGCAGGTCCGCTCTCCATGTCCGTACGCCTCCCTTTCCCGCCCGGCCGAGGCCCATGCCGGTCCGGTCCCGGGGAGGCTGCCACCCCAGGGCGTCGTGGATGCGAACCCCGGGTGAATGGCCGGATTCACGCACCCCGCAAGCTCGGAGCCCGGGCCGGTGGGCGACACCGGCCCGGTGGGCCAACCGGAATCCGCAGCGTCCGCGACGGACCGTCGACGGTGAACGCGAAGCCGCTGATGGCGAGCCCGTTCATTACGCACGGCGGTACGCGCCCGAACCGGAGCGGAGCCCGCTGACGGAGTCCGCCCAAGGCTGCGGCAGCAGGGAGGCAGCCGCCCGGCCCGGGATCACGGCAACGTGATCGGCTCGATCAACTCGAACGATGCGATCAACGCGTCGGCAGCACCGGCTCCAGGAAACCCTCCTCCACCAGGAGCCTGATCGCCTGCGGAGTGCGGTCGCGCAGCAGCACCGGGTCCTCGTTCATCAACTGGGCGATCGCGTCCAGGATCCGGCCCGCGGGCAGCGACCCGTCGCACACGCCCGCGAAGCCGGCGCCGACGGCGTCGACCTTCGTCGCACGCCGCATGCCACGGTTCTGACGGAGCACCACATGCTCGGGGTCCTCCGCGCCCGGGAGCCCGACCTGTTCCTGCACGACCTCGGCAGCGAGGGTGAAATGCCCGGCCAGGAGCGCCGCGTCATCCTGTTCGCGGAGGTAGTCCTGACGGACGAAGTGGGCCTGGACGGCGGGTCCGAGCGGCTGCTCCACCGCGTGCGGCCACTCCTCGATCACGACGGACGGATTACCGGCGGCAGCCGCGGCGGACTTCCGCAGGGTGATCCAGCCGAAGCCCACGCCCTTGGTCTTGCGGGCCTCGAACTCGTCCAGCCAGGCGTCGTAGCGCGCGGCGTAGTCGGCGGGGTCCGTGCGGTGGTCGCCGCTGTCGCGCAGCCACAGCTCCGCGTACTGGGTGACGTCCTGGACCTCACGCTGCACGATCCAGGCATCGCAGCCGTGCGGCACCCAGGAACTCAGCCGGGTCTGCCACTCCTCGCCCTCGATGTGCTGCCAGTTGGCGAGAAAGTGGGCGTATCCGCCTTCGTTCAACCGGTCACCCGCCTGCTGCACCAGGGTCCGGCACAGGTCGTCGCCGCCCATGCCGCCGTCGCGGTAGGTGAGGCGGGCACCGGGCGAGATGACGAACGGCGGGTTGGAGACGATCAGATCGTACGTCTCCGTGCCCACGGGCTCGTACAGGGAGCCCTGACGCAGATCGGCCGCGGCGACGCCGGAGAGGGCGAGCGTCAGACGGGTGAACTCCAGCGCTCGCGGGTTGAGGTCGGTGGCGGTGACCCGGGTGGCGTGCTGCGAGGCGTGCAACGCCTGGATGCCGGAGCCCGTACCGACATCGAGCGCGGAGGCGACAGGTGTACGGACGGTGATGCCCGCGAGCGTGGTGGACGCCCCGCCGACGCCGAGGACCACGCCCTCCTCGCGTGAACCGATGCCGCCCGCGCCGCCGACCGCGCATCCCAGGTCGGAGACGATGTACCAGTCCTGCCCTTCGGGCCCGCCGTACGGCCGCACGTCGACCGTGGCCCGTACTTCGCCGGCGGCGTGGGCCACCCAGCCGTCCTCGACGCACTCGGCCAGGGGGAGCGCGGCGCGGGCGCGCTCGTACGGGACCGGGTGCTGGAGCAGGAAGAGCCGCACCAGTGTGTCGAGCGGGGAGTCGCCCCGGGTGGCCCGCAGAGCCGGGACCGTCTCGCTGCGGGCGAGCGCGGCGTAGGCGGGGGCACCGAGCAGGTCGAGGAGCCCGTCGGCGGTGAAGGCGGCGGCAAGCAGGGCTTCACGGAGCCGGGGCGAACGGTCGGGCAGGGGGAGACTGGTCGTACTCACCCCCTCATTGTGGCCGCTCCCACTGACAACGGCAGCGGCCCGGCGCCCGCCGGGGCCGCCGGGCCGTACGCACAACGGCCGCAATCGCTACAACCGCGACACCTACTCCACCTGCCGCACCTACCGCACCTACTACGACTGCCGCGGCCGTTCGGTTACGACTTCTTGCTGGGCGAGGCGGACGGCGACGGGGCGCCCGGCTTCGGGGAGGCGGTGTTCGGCGCCACCGAGGCCGTCGGCTTCTGGCAGCCCTTCTGCTTCGCCATCGCGGTGCCGACCTCGCCGGACTGGAGCTTCCTCAGGGCCTCGTCACCACCGGTACTGATCTTGTTAAGCTCGTCCGCGATGCCCTTGAGGCCGTCGGCGAACTTCGCTTGGTCCTTCGTGTCGAGGGCGTCGACCTTCTTCTCCAGGTTCGCGTACGCCGCGGAGGAGGCGTTCAGCTCCTTCACGGCCTCCTTCTGCGTGGTCTCGCCACCGTCGACCGGCGGTGCGCCCGCCGAATCGACAGCCGCGCCCAGAGCCTTGTACGCCTGCGAGATCTGCTGGAAGGCGGCCGAGTCGGTCTTCTGGACGTCGGCGGGCTTGCTGTTGTCCGCGGTCTGCTGCTGGATGGCGGCGTTGGCGTTCGCGATCTTCTGGAGCTGGGGCTGGACCTTGTCGCAGACGTTCTTGGCCCAGGCGTTCACCTTGTCGCTGTTGTCGTCGCTGCTGCAGCCCGACAGCGTAAGTACCAGTACCGCACCGCCGGACAGCGCGGCCGCAAGCTTCTTGTTCACCGGATCGGTCCCTTCCAAGGCTCTCGGCCCCGGAACTTACACGCCGGGCGCCCTCCATCCGGGTGCCGGGCGTCCGATGAGAGACCTTTTGTAGCCATTTGCACCAAGGGAAATGAGGGAGATACCACTCACCCACGCGGCTCTCCACCCCCTCCGGACGGGTGAACACCTGCACGAGCGAGCGCCCCGGACGGGACCGTCGACGGGCCACCGACCGGCGTCCTCCGGCCTGCGTCCCTGCCGGGGTCCCGCCGCCGGGCAGCCGAAGGGACCGCGGGCGGACGACACATCAGAGTGCGTCGCCCGCCCAGTCATTGGCCGAGGGCGGCTACGCATCACCGCCCCCACCGCCCTCCTCCCGTCACCGCTTCACGAAACCGCCGCCTCTCCGGGCGACTCGGCGGGCCTGCCTCCGCCACCGGCCCCGTCACCGGGGCCCTCCTCGTCCCCTACGGCGACGCCGCGCCGTTTGGAGACGTAGACGGCGCCGATGATGACGACGATGGCCAGCACCGCGACCGCCGCCCGCACACCGGCGCTCGCGTCCTGCCCGTAACTGAACTGCACCACCGCCGGGGCAATGAGCAGCGCGACCAGGTTCATCACCTTGAGCAGGGGGTTGATCGCCGGTCCTGCCGTGTCCTTGAACGGGTCGCCGACCGTGTCACCGATGACGGTCGCGGCATGGGCCTCACTGCCCTTGCCGCCGTGATGGCCGTCCTCGACGAGCTTCTTGGCGTTGTCCCAGGCACCACCGGAGTTGGCGAGGAAGACCGCCATCAGCGTGCCGGTGCCGATGGCGCCCGCGAGATACGAACCGAGCGCCCCGACACCGAGCGTGAACCCGACGGCGATCGGCGCCAGGACCGCGAGCAGGCCGGGCGTGGCGAGCTCGCGCAGGGCGTCCTTGGTGCAGATGTCGACGACGCGTCCGTACTCCGGCTTCTCGCTGTAGTCCATGATCCCGGGGTGCTCGCTGAACTGCCGTCGCACCTCGTAGACGACGGATCCGGCGGACCGGGACACCGCGTTGATCGCCAGCCCGGAGAAGAGGAAGACGACCGCGGCGCCGAGGATCAGGCCCACCAGGTTGTTGGGCTGCGAGATGTCCAGGCTGAGGGTCATCTCCCCGGCCCTGGCCCCCACGTCGTCGACGGCGGTGGCGATCGCGTCGCGGTACGAGCCGAAGAGCGCCGAGGCCGCCAGTACGGCCGTGGCGATGGCGATGCCCTTGGTGATGGCCTTGGTGGTGTTGCCGACGGCGTCCAGGTCGGTGAGGACCTGCGCGCCGGCGCCGGTGACGTCGCCGGACATCTCCGCGATGCCCTGCGCGTTGTCGGAGACCGGGCCGAAGGTGTCCATGGCAACGATGACACCGACGGTGGTGAGCAGCCCGGTCCCTGCCAGGGCCACCGCGAAGAGCGCCAGCATGATCGACGTACCGCCGAGCAGGAATGCCCCGTAGACGCCCAGGCCGATCAGCAGCGCCGTGTAGACGGCGGACTCCAGACCGATGGAGATACCGGCGAGTACGACGGTGGCCGGACCGGTCAGCGACGACTTGCCGATGTCCTTGACGGGGCGCCGGCCGGTCTCGGTGAAGTAACCGGTCAACTGCTGGATCAGGGCGGCCAGCACGATGCCGATGGCGACGGCGACCAGGGCGAATACCCGCGGGTCACCACCGTGCGAGGTGATGGCGCTGTCGGTGACACCGTGCAGATCCGCGTACGAGGACGGCAGATAGACGAAGACGCCCACGCCGACCAGGACGAGCGAGATCACCGCGGAGATGAAGAATCCGCGGTTGATGGCGGTCATTCCGCTGCGGTCGGCGCGCCGCGGGGCGACCGCGAAGATCCCGATCATCGCGGTGACCACGCCGATCGCCGGAACGATCAGCGGAAAGGCCAGTCCGGCATCGCCGAAGGCGGCCTTGCCGAGGATGAGCGCGGCAACGAGCGTCACGGCGTACGACTCGAAGAGGTCGGCGGCCATACCCGCGCAGTCGCCGACGTTGTCGCCCACGTTGTCGGCGATGGTGGCGGCGTTGCGCGGGTCGTCCTCCGGGATGCCCTGCTCCACCTTTCCGACGAGGTCGGCGCCGACATCCGCCGCCTTGGTGAAGATGCCGCCGCCGACCCTCATGAACATGGCGATCAGCGCGGCACCGAGACCGAAGCCCTCCAGCACCTTCGGAGCGTCGGCGGCATAGGCGAGGACGACACAGGAAGCCCCGAGCAGACCGAGGCCCACGGTGATCATGCCGACCACGCCACCCGTGCGAAAAGCGATCTTCATCGCCTTGTGCGAAACGGCGGTGAGATCTTTCTCGGGTTCACCCTCCGCAGGAGTCGCCTCCCGCGCGGCAGCGGCCACACGGACATTGCTGCGTACGGCGAGCCGCATCCCGATGTATCCGGTGGTCGCCGAGAAAAGCGCACCCACCAGGAAGAACAACGAACGGCCCGCGCGCTGCGACCAGTTGTCGGCCGGAAGCAGTAGAAGCAGGAAGAAGACCACGACGGCAAAGATGCCGACGGTGCGCAGCTGCCGGGCCAGATAGGCATTCGCGCCTTCCTGGACGGCTGCCGCGATCTCCTTCATACGAGGGGTGCCCTCACCGGCCGCCAGCACCTGACGCACCAGCAGCCGGGCGACGAACAGTGCGGCTACGGCAACGACCGCGACGGCGACCACGATGACGCGATTGTCATCGGTGAGCACCGCGGCCGCGAGAGATGCGGGTCGGCCGGAAGGGGTGGAAAGTGCGGAATCTTGCGTCAGTCCTGCCAGTGGGGTGTTGAAGAACTCCGCCATACGTCCTCCTTGACGCTCAGCGCTCAAGACGTGGACGGATTGTAAGGAGCGGAAGCCGATCAAAACAGTGCGCGGTAAATGTAATTGACCTTCACGGGCGGTTCGGTAAATGATCGCGCCCACGAATCGACCCGAATGCAGTAATGGGGCAGGCGCATTTTCCGTAGATCAATGATCACACAGAAATGAAAAAAGGCCCTGCTCAGCAGGGCCTCAAAAGTCGGATCAAGAAATGTGTCGGGGGCGGCTCGGGGGAGGATCCGACGGGATCGGGACCGGCGGACCGCCCGTGGTGGCTGCGGAGCCTCAGGGAAGCACCGTCACCGGCGTCTTCGGCCAGCTCATGCGGATCACTCCGCCGTTGGCCCCCGATCTGACCTCCACATCGTCGACGAGACCGCTGATGACCGCGAGACCCATCTCGTCCTCGCCGTCGGCGTCGGAATCCGGCCCATCGAGCCCCACGCCGGGCGTGGCGCCGCGTGTCGCGGGGGCCTCGGCGGATCCGCCGGGCTCGGGTTCGGGTTCGGCGCCTGGTCCGGGCACCTCGTCGCCGACCTCGATCGAGAAGGACTTCTCCTCCTCGATCAGGACGACCGAGACGGGAGCGGCGATGCCATGACTGCGGTGCAGCCCGACTGCGCGGCTGCAGGCTTCACCGACGGCGAGTCTGACCTCGTCGAGCACGGCTTCATCGACCCCCGCCCGGCGCGCCACGGCGGCTGCCACGAGGCGGGCCGTCCTGACGTGTTCGGGCTGAGCACTGAAGCGGAGTTCAACGGTGGCCATGGGATCCCCTCAGACGTACGGGCGTGCATCCCGGCGGCCCGGGCACGCTGCCCGGATACCCCGGCTCTTCTTCGGGTCTTCTTCCGGTCTTCTTTCCGCGTTCATTCGGACCGCTTCCGGCTTTCTTCCGAAATCCTTCCGGAACCGACGAATCCGACGGCCGGCCGACCTGATCGGCGGACCCGCCGGACAGCCAGCAGACTGACGTCCGGCGGACGGGCCACTCCCGAGCGACCGAACAGCCGACGGCCGACCGACAAGCAGCTGCCCGTCAGAGGTCCGGTCGGCAGGCAACCGACGACCCACCGGTCGGCCGACAACCGACCGTACGCCGACCGGCTGCCCGTCAACCGGAGCACCGTCTGCCAGATCTCCCGGCCACCGGCACCCACTGCCCGGCCGACTGCCTGACCGCGACACCGGCCGTTCAGGCCACCTGCGGGGCACCGGCCGCCGGTCACGGCTGCCGGTGTACCGACCACTGGTCGGACCGCGGACCGCCCGCGGACCGACCGTCAGTCGGTGGCCGCAACGGCCTCGTCGACCGTGGTGTGAATCGGGAACACCTTGGTCAGACCAGTGATCCGGAAGATCTTGAGAATGCGCTCCTGGTTGCAGACCAGGCGCAACGAGCCCTCATGAGCCCGGACACGCTTCAGGCCGCCCACGAGCACGCCGAGACCGGTGGAGTCGAGGAAGTCGACGCCTTCCATGTCGACAACCAGGTGGTAGCTGCCGTCATTCACCAACTCGACCAACTGCTCGCGCAGCTTGGGCGCGGTATACACATCAATCTCGCCACCGACCTCGACGACCGTACGGTCGCCACCAGGGCCGGACACATTGCGAGTCGACAAGGACAGGTCCACGGATCCTCCAGCACCTTGCTATCGAGCGGTCGCCCCTCGGTCTCCCCGGCGGAGCCAGGGGACGGATCGCCAGCCGCGATGGCATTCAATCACTTACCAGCAGCCATGCACGACGCCTTGGGACCATTGTCCGTCACGCCAGTGACACACTCGGTGCCGATGGCCAAGAATCACCGCCCCAGTCGACCAGCCGAGAACAGGGACTCGCGCCCCTCTCCCGCCATGGTCCTCGACCGGCTCGCCGCAGTGGCGGGCCGGTCCGCGCGCATCACTCATACGGAGCACTTGCCCCCGCGCACGGGAACCCATGCCATCTGGCCCGATCGCATCCGGCCAGAAGTGATCGCCGCGATCCAGAAGGCCGGAATCGGCCATCCGTGGGCGCACCAGGCGGCCGCCGCCGAGCACGCCCTGGCCGGCGAGTCCGTGATCATCGCCACGGGCACGGCGTCCGGCAAGTCGCTCGCGTACCTCGCCCCGGTACTCACCACCCTGCTCGACGGCTCCGAGGCCCCGAACGGCCGTGGCGCGACCGCTCTGTATATCGCCCCCACCAAGGCCCTGGCCGCCGACCAGAGGCGTGCGGTGAAGGAACTCGCGGCACCGCTCGGCAACGCCATCAGGCCTGCGGTCTACGACGGCGACACCCCGGTCGAGGAACGCGAATGGGTACGCCAGTACGCCAACTACGTCCTGACCAATCCCGACATGCTGCACCGCGGGATACTCCCGTCCCACCCCCGCTGGTCCTCCTTCCTGCGCGCCCTGCGCTTTGTCGTCATCGACGAGTGCCACACCTACCGCGGTGTCTTCGGCTCCCACGTCGCCCAGGTGGTACGCAGGCTGCGCCGCCTGTGCGCCCGCTACGGAGCGAATCCGGTCTTCCTCCTCGCCTCGGCCACCGCGGCGGAGCCCTCCGTCGCGGCGGGCCGCCTCACCGGTCTCCCGGTCAAGGAGGTCGCCGACGATGCCTCGCCGCGCGGCGAGCTGGTCTTCGCGCTGTGGGAGCCGCCCCTGACCGAGCTGCACGGTGAGAAGGGCGCGCCCGTCCGCCGTACCGCCACAGCCGAGACCGCCGACCTCCTCACCGATCTGACCGTCCAGGGCATCCGCTCGGTCGCTTTCGTACGCTCTCGGCGCGGCGCCGAGCTGATCTCCGTCATCGCCAAGGAACGCCTCGCCGAGGTGGACCGCTCCCTGCCCGCCAGGGTCGCCGCCTACCGCGGGGGCTATCTCCCCGAGGAACGCCGCGCCCTGGAGCGCGCCCTGCACTCCGGCCGGCTGCTCGGCCTTGCCGCCACCACTGCCCTCGAACTCGGCGTCGACGTGTCCGGCCTGGACGCCGTCGTCATCGCCGGCTATCCGGGCACCAGGGCGTCGCTGTGGCAGCAGGCGGGCCGCGCCGGACGCTCCGGCCAGGGTGCCCTGGCCGTCCTGGTCGCCCGCGACGACCCGCTGGACACCTTCCTCGTCCACCATCCCGAGGCGCTGTTCCAGCAGCCCGTGGAGTCGACCGTCCTCGACCCGGACAACCCGTACGTCCTTGCCCCGCACCTGTGCGCCGCCGCTGCGGAGCTCCCGCTCACCGAAGCCGATCTGGAGCTCTTCGGCCCGGCCGTGGTCGAACTGCTGCCGCAACTGGAAGCCGCGAAGCTGCTGCGCAGACGGGCATCGGGCTGGCACTGGACCCGCCGCGAGCGCGCCGCCGATCTCACCGACATCCGGGGTGAGGGCGGTCGCCCCGTCCAGATCGTCGAGGAGGGCACGGGCCGGCTGCTGGGCACCGTCGACGAGGCTGCCTCGCACACCGCCGTCCATGAAGGCGCCGTCCATCTCCACCAGGGCCGCACCTATCTGGTCCGGAAGCTGGATCTGGAGGATTCTGTGGCCCTGGTCGAAGAGGCCGACCCGCCGTACTCGACGACCGCCCGCGACACCACCGCCATCGCCGTCCTGGAGACCGACACCGAGATCCCATGGGGTGACGGACGGCTCTGCTACGGCTCCGTGGAGGTCACCAACCAGGTCGTCTCTTTCCTGCGTCGCAAACTGATCACCGGCGAGGTCCTCGGCGAGACCAAGCTGGATCTGCCTCCCCGCACTCTGCGCACGCGCGCCGTGTGGTGGACCGTCACGCAGGATCAGCTCGACGCCGCCCGCATCAACCCGGAGATCCTCGGCGGCGCCCTGCACGCCGCGGAGCACGCTTCGATCGGCATGCTGCCGCTCTTCGCCACCTGCGACCGATGGGACGTCGGTGGCGTCTCCGTACCGTTGCACCCGGACACCCTCCTGCCCACGGTCTTCGTGTACGACGGGCACCCGGGCGGTGCCGGATTCGCCGAGCGGGCCTTCCACACCGCCCGCGCATGGCTGACCGCGACCCGCCAGGCCATCGCGTCCTGCGAATGCGAGGCCGGCTGCCCGTCCTGCATCCAGTCCCCCAAGTGCGGCAACGGCAACGATCCATTGCACAAACGAGGCGCCGTGCGTCTCCTCAGCGAACTCCTCCGGTGGGCTCCGCCGGAGCCCGGGGTGCCAAGCCCTCCGGAATCATCGGCGGCGACGGCTCCGGGTGATCGGGAGCAGCCGCCGGAGGGCCTGCCCGGGACCTGACCGCCGGTTCGTACGGCCCGAAGCGCACCCGGGCCGTCACATCGGCGATCTCTCCTCGCACCGCGCACCGGACCACCACGGCGCCCTGTGCCGCGGCCACCTTGTCGGCCGCCCCGCATGCCTCCTCGTGCCCTTGCAGGGCCCGGTCGGCCGCGGCCAGAGCCGCCAGGTCCGCCGCGCCGCCGGCCCGGTGCCGAGCGGCCACCACCTGCCCGAGCGCCAGCACGACAGCGAACACCGCACACAAGGTAGCCGTGGTCATCGCCACCCAAACCGTCGCCAGCCCCCTGTCCCGGTCCGCCAGGCCCTGGTCCGGCTCGCGGCCCTGGCTCCGGCTCCGTCCGCGACCGGGGCCACAGGCTCCACGTACGTGGAGCCACCCGGTCACAGCCCTCGCGGCACCCCGTCCCACCCCGATCATGGCTCCACCCCCACGGTGTCCTCGGCCAGTGCCGTCGCCTCCGCATGAAGCGTCAGGGCCAGCGGGCCGAGTCCGGGCGTGGGCGCCGCCACCCGCACCCGCCACAACTCCCCGGCCCGCTCCATCGCGATTTCGGCCCCGCCGGGTGCCGCCGAACGGGCGGTTTCCAGCACCTGTGGCTCCGGTTCCGAACGGGCCGCCGCCCTCGCCCCCGCCCTGGCCGCGTCCACGCACCGGATCTGGGCGGAGGCGGCCATCAGCGCCCAGACCAGGGCCAGGGCGAAGACCACCAGTACCGGAACCACCATGGCCGCTTCCGCCGTCACCGCACCCCGGTCCCCGCCCGCGCCCGCAGTCCCCGAACGGCCCCCGGCGCACAGCCCGGAACCATTCCTAGAACTTCGCATCGAGTGCGTCCTTCAGCAGTGACTGCAGCGCGGACATGACCGGCTGGCTGGTCACCACCTTGTAGAGCACCGCCGCGAACGCACAGGCCGCGATCGTCCCCACCGCGTATTCGGACGTCGTCATTCCGTTGTCCGACCGGACTCGGCGCGCCATGCTCCGCACCCAATCCCTGATTCGCTGCACCATTTCAACCCCCGCGAAATGTGTAATTAAAACTGGATAGATACTTATCAGTGCTATTCATTCAGCCGGAGTGAAGCAGGCCGGTCGCCAGCCCGATCACCACCGGCGCCACCCCGACCGCCAGGAACGCGGGCAGAAAACAGAGTCCGACCGGTGCGGTGATCAGCACGCCTGCCCGCTGGGCGCACGCCACGGCCGCGCTCGCCCGCTCCGCCCGCATCGCCTCGGCCAGCCGCGCCACCGGCTCCGCCGCCGGAGCTCCGGTCGATCCCGCCCGGTCCAGACAGCGGGACAGCGCGCCGGCGCCCGGTGTCTCCCCGAACCGCCCCCAGGCCACTGCTGGTTCACCACCGAGCCGGATCTCCGCCGCCGTCCGTGCCAGACGCACGCCGACCGGTCCGCCCAGCGAATCCCCCACCGCCTCCGCCGCTTCCCGGGGCCCGGCTCCGGCCGAAACGCAGGCCGCCAAGAGATCTGCTGCCAGCGGGAGTTGACGTACGACCTCAGTCGCCTCCGTAGCACCAGCACCCTGTTCGCCGCTGCGCCGGGCCCGCTGCCACCGCCGGGCGCCATACGCCGCGGCAAGCCCGGCCACGCACCCCAACAGGCCGCCGACCAGGACCACACCCGTCGCCACAGCCCCCAGCGGCGCGATCCACTCCTTGGCTGCTTGGGCGCCGGAAACCGCACGCCCGGGCCGACGCTTCTCCGCGCCGATCGCCATCAGCACCGCACCCCGGCGGCGTACCAGCCGCCTCCGCCGCCGCCCGGACAGGGCGAGAGCCAGGTACAGGACCACGCCCAGAACCGCCCACACTGCCGCCACCAGGTAGGCGACATCGCCGGTGATCCCGTTCATGCCGCCTCCCCCGCCCGTACGATCCGTCCGGCCCAGCAGAGCCCGGCAGCCTCCAGCAACCCACCCGCCACCAGACAGACCAGCCCGGCCGGCGTGTGCAGCAGCACCTCCAGCGGATCCGCTCCGAGCGCCGCCCCCAGTCCCAGCCCGAGCACCGGCAGCAGCGCGAGCACGGCCACCGTCGACCAGGCACCAGCCAGTTGGGCCCGTAACTCCTCGCGTCTGCGTCGCTCGGACCGCAGTGCACCTTCCAGGCGGTCCAGCCCCGCCGCGAGCCCGGCCCCGCCGTCCGCCGCCACCCGCCAGCAGGCCGCAACCCCGGCAAGCCCGTCCAGACCTGGCTCCCGCGCCGCCTGCCCGAGCGCCCCCGGTACATCGCCACCGAACCGTGCCGCGGCGGACACACCGGC
The DNA here is from genome assembly GCF_042801895.1 of Streptomyces sp. NPDC057543. Lineage (NCBI taxonomy): Bacteria > Bacillati > Actinomycetota > Actinomycetes > Kitasatosporales > Streptomycetaceae > Streptomyces > Streptomyces sp. NPDC057543. Next base: position 15,403 of record NZ_JBHVFF010000026.1, read on the forward strand.
CTCCGCCGCTCCCATCGCCCCGGTTCCGCGGACAGCGAAGAGCAGCGCCTGCCCCGGTTCATGTCCGGCCCGCAACTCACCCACGACTGCGCCGCACAGCGCCACCACCCCATCGGCCCGACGTTCCCGCTCCCGCGTCAGGGCCTGTCTCCGCAGCCACCGCCGTACCAGCGGCACCGCGACCGCACCGGCCAGCATCGGAAGCACGGACTCCCCCAGCACAGCGATGGCCAGCGCCACCGGCAGACAGAGCCATTCCCGCCGCTCCCGCAACCGCGCCTGGAACCATGCCCGAATCCGCTCCCAGCGCGCACGCAGGGGCGGCTCCACCCCGCCGTCGACGAACAGCACCCGGGCTCTCCGTCGCCCCTGGTCCTGCGCCACCACCAACCAGGCCGCCACCGCGACGCACAAGACCGCCGCGCCGCCCGCACCCGCCGACAGCCCCGGCGCCGCACCGTCGCTCACAGCGCACCCCCGATCAGCGACCGCAGCCGCTCCCAGCCCCGCTCCCGCACGAATCCGCCGGGGCCCCAGCACAGCGCCGGCACAGTCACCACCAGCCCGGCCGCGTCCCGCTCCAGCACCTGCACCTCGGCGATCCGCCGCTGCCCGGCCCGGTCCCGTACGAGATGGACCACCACCGACAACGCCGCCGCCAACTGGCTGTGAAGCGCCGTCCGGTCCAGCCCCGCCGCCGTCCCCAGCGCCTCAAGACGGGCTGGGACGTGCTCGGCGGCATTGGCGTGAACCGTCCCGCAGCCGCCCTCGTGCCCGGTATTCAGCGCGGCCAGCAGTTCGGTGACCTCGGCACCCCGCACCTCCCCGACGACCAGCCGGTCGGGCCGCATCCGCAGCGCCTGCCGCACCAGGTCCCGAAGGGTCACCCGGCCCGCCCCCTCTTGATTGGCGGGGCGCGACTCCAGACGCACCACGTGCGGATGGTCCGGCCGCAGCTCCGCCGAATCCTCGGCAAGCACGATTCGCTCACGCTTCCCGACCGCACCCAGCAAACTCGACAGGAGAGTCGTCTTTCCGGCTCCCGTCCCCCCGCTGATCAGATACGAGACCCTGGCGTCCACCAGGGCCCGCAGGACCCGGTCGCCGTCCGGTGGCACCGTCCCGGCCGCGACCAGTTCCGTCAGCGAGAAGGCCCTCGGGCGTACCACCCGCAGCGACAGACACGTCGAGCCGACGGACACCGGCGGCAGCACGGCGTGCATACGGGTGCCGTCCGGCAGCCGCGCGTCCACCCAGGGCCGGGCGTCGTCGAGCCGCCGTCCCGCCACAGCCGCCAGCCGCTGCGCCAGCCTGCGCACCGCGGCAGCGTCCGGGAACGTCACCGCGGTGAGTTCGAGCCCACCGCCCCGGTCCACCCACACCCGGTCCGGCGCACAGACCAGCACATCCGTCACCGCCGGGTCGGCGAGCAGCGGTTCCAGCACCCCGGTCCCGACCAGCTCGCCGCGCAATTCGTCGGCCGCACCGAGCACTTCCGCATCACCGAGCAGCCGCCCCTGGGCACGCAGCGCGGCCGCGACTCCGGCCGGGGTCGGCGCCGCGCCGCTCTGCGCCAGCCGCTGCCGTACGGCGTCGAGCAGCGTCTCGGTCATGACGCACCCCCAGCGGTGCGGCTCGCCACGCCCTCCGGGGCGAGCGCCCGCTCCCAGAAGGCTGTGCAGAATCTGGCCAGCGGACCGCGCGCACTACCGCCGGGAGGTGCCCCGCCGTCCTGGGCCGCCAGCAACCCGGCCTCGAGCGGGAGTTCACCAACAAGCGGCAGCCCAAGCGCTTGCGCCACCCACCGTTCGTCGAGGCCCGCCGCGTACGGACCGCGCGCCACCACCCGCAGGTCGTCGAGGACCATTCCGGCCATCGACGCCACCCGCTTCGCCGCCGCGACCGCCCGAAGCTCCCCGGGGACCACCAACAGCCCGAGGTCCAGTTGCGCGAGCGCCTCGGCGACCGCCTCGTCGACCCGGCGTGGCAGATCGACGACGACCACCCCGCCGAGCCTGCGCGCGGCGGCCAGCACAGCCTGTATGGCCGACGGCGGGATCACCACCCAGTCGTCGCGGCCCCAGCTGAGCACCCGCAAGCCGTGCAGTGCGGGCAGCGACTCCTCCAGCGCGCCTCCGCCGACCCGCCCTTTGGAATGGGCAAAATCCGGCCACCTCATTCCCTCGGTGCGCTCGCCGCCGAGCAGCACATCGATGCCCCCGCCGAGCGGGTCACCGTCGATCAGCATGGTCCGCCGCCCGGCCCTGGCCGCCGTCACCGCGAGGGCGCAGGCCAGTGTGGACGCGCCGGAGCCACCCCGCCCGCCGATCACCCCGACGGTGAGTGCCGGCCGGCCCACACCTTCCGCCGCATTGGCGATCTGGTCGACGAGCCAACCCTCGGAGTCGGGCAGCCTCAGTACATATTCGGCCCCGATCTCCACGGCGCGGCGCCAGACGTCCGGGACATCCTGGTCCCGGCCGACGAGCATCACACCGCGCCTGCGCGCCGCCCCGCGGCACCGCCGGGCGGCGTCGTCCCCCACGAGAACCATCGGGGCCTGCTCCCAGCTGCCTCTGCGCTCGGGCAGCGAGTGATGAACTTCCGGTTCCGCTCCGGCGGCAGCACACAGCCGCAGCAGATCGTCGAGGAGTTCCACATCCTCGGTCACGATCAACGGTCCGCCCCGCCGCACTTCGGCACTCTGCAGACGATCCCGTGTGTTGGATTCAGCCACGATCTCCGCCCCTTCTCACTGCACCTTCATCGCAGTTCGCGCTGATCTCGGAGTGTTCCGGGATCAGCGATTCCACAACCCGCGGACTTCGCGGCTGGAATCACCGTGCAGCGCTTCGGGAAATCGTGTGGATCTTGCTCAAAAACTGTGGACAACTCCACCGTTGTGAATAACTCGGTCACTCATACCGGCGACTTCCGGAGAGCAGCGCTTCCACTACGCACCGTGACGGGGCACGATGGTGAGAGACGGGCAAGAAGTGAGCCGTCGCGGCCGAAACGGAGGCGGAATGCTTGATTCCGAACCCTAGAAATGGGTCTGGACATGCGACGACCCCCGCCGGGGGGGAGAGCGGGGGTCGTCCCCACGGCCGACTCGGGGGGGAGGAGCCGGACCGGGTTAGCACGGTCGCGAACGATCCGTGACTTCCATGGTGTACCCGAGAGCCTTCTCAGGCAAACCCACGCGCCGGAGTTTACGCCGAATGGTGGGCCCCTATGCTCTGCCTTGTGGAAAACCGCTTCTTGCCGCGCACAGCAGCCTTCTTTGACCTGGACAAGACGGTCATTGCGAAGTCTTCGACACTGACCTTCAGCAAGTCCTTCTACCAAGGCGGACTGATCAACCGCCGCGCCGTACTGCGCACTGCGTACGCACAGTTCGTGTTCCTCGCCGGAGGGGCAGATCACGACCAGATGGAGCGGATGCGGGAATATCTCTCCGCGCTCTGCAAGGGTTGGAACGTACGGCAAGTGAAGGAAATCGTTGCCGAGACCCTGCACGATCTGATCGACCCGATCATCTACGACGAAGCGGCGACGCTCATCGAGGAGCACCACACCGCCGGACGCGATGTGGTGATCGTCTCGACCTCGGGCGCCGAGGTCGTCGAACCGATCGGCGAGTTGCTCGGCGCCGACCGCGTGGTCGCCACCCGGATGGTCGTCGGCGACGACGGCTGCTTCACCGGCGAAGTGGAGTACTACGCGTACGGACCAACGAAGGCCGAGGCGATCAAGGCGCTCGCGGTGTCGGAGGGGTACGACCTCTCGCGTTGCTACGCCTACAGCGATTCGGCGACCGATGTACCGATGCTGGAATCGGTCGGACACCCACATGCAGTGAATCCGGACCGCGCTCTGCGGCGGGAGGCGACCCTCCGCGAGTGGCCGGTTCTCGTCTTCGATCGACCGGTCAGACTCAAGCAGCGGCTGCCCGCCTTCACGATGCCGGCGCGTCCCGCGCTGGTCGCGGCGGCAGCGGTGGGGGCGGCCGCGGTCACGGCGGGGCTGGTCTGGTACACCTCCCGCCGCCGCTCCAGCACCTCCTCCGCCTGACCACGCGAGCCGGGCGGCACCCCGATACCTTGAACTCGCCACCCGACGCCGCCAATGGAGCTGGCCGAGACGACCGTCTCAGCCCATTTCGCGGACTGAACCGGGTTGTCCAACTCGCCCGTAATTGAACCTAAAAGTAAAGAAGTACGGCCAGCACTACCGCTCACACCGGCCCTGGAGTACAAAGGACTCAACGGCCCGCGAGACCAAGGACGTCCGAGAGGATTACCTGTAACGCAGAGAAGGCCCCACGGACCGAGCATGAAAACCGAGCACCCACGCGACGTCGACCCGTCGATTACGGGCCAGCCGCACCAGGAACGGGCAAAGCCCCCGACCTGATGGGCACATATCGAGGACGCATGGTAACTGGGTAGACATGCCAGCGGCGGTACCGAGGACGGTACCGCCGCAACCCTTGTATCGGGCCGTGAAGTTGCCCCGGTGAAGTCACCGCGAAGTCGCCCTTGGCCCGGTGAAATCACCGCACTGGAGTTACGGCCCTGACGTTATGCGGTGAAGTTTCACGGCTGACAATTCAGCCCGTCGCACCCGGCGCCACGAAGCCGCCGCCTCGTTACGCGGCGCCGCGCTGCAGCGCCTCGCACACCGCCGTCGATTCCCTGACTCCCAGTTCCACAGCGCGCCCGCAGTGCGCGATCCAGGTCGCCATCCCGTCCGGCGTCCCCGAGAGATAGTCATCGAACGCCGCGATGTACGCCGCCCGGCCCTGCTCGGCGTGCCCCACCTCGGCGGGACAGATCGATTTCGGGTCGAGCCCGCTCCCGATCAACACGATCCGCTCGGCGGTCCGCGCGACAAGGCCGTTGTACGAACCGAAGGGGCGCAGGGCCAGCAGTTCACCGTGCACAACCGCCGCCGTCACCAACGCGGGAGCCGAAGTGCCCGAAAGGATCAGCCCGGAGAGCCCCTCCAGCCGTCCGGCCACCTCGTCGGCGTCCGGCAGCGGCGCTTCGATCAGCGGTTCGTCCACGGGTTCGCCCGTCAGCCGCGGCCGGCCGACAGCGTCCTCGGGTTCGGCACCGCCGGCCGCAACCAGATGCAGCCGCGCCAGGACACGCAAGGGCGACTGCCGCCAGATGGAGAGCAGTTGGCCCGCTTCGGCGGTCAGCCTCAGGGCCGCTCCGATCACATGCGCCTCACCGTCTCCACTGAAGTCGGTGCGTCGGCGCACCTCCTCCAGGTTCCAGTCGGCCCCGGCCAGCGCTGCCGAGCCACGGGCGCCGCGCAGCGCCGCTTCGGCGGTGACCTCGTTGCTGCGGCGCCGCATGACTCGGTGACCATAGACACGGTCGACGGCCTTGCGTACGGAGTCCACCGCATCGGCGACTCCCGGCAGGGCGCCCAGGGCGGCGAGCGGATCAGAGGCAGGCGTACTCATAGGTAGCGAGGCTACGCGCCCCCCACTCCATTACCACCCAGGAGTGGCCTTCTTCACGAAGGTGGCAACAGTCCGCGATCGCCCCGCTACCCTAGGTGAACATGAAGATCGCTTTCGTAGGGAAGGGCGGCAGCGGCAAGACCACGCTGTCCTCGCTCTTCATCCGCCACCTTGCCGCCAATGAAGCCCATGTCGTCGCGGTGGACGCGGACATCAACCAGCACCTAGGGGTCGCACTCGGCCTCGATGACCAGGAAGCCGCGGCACTCCCCGCCATGGGAGCCCAGTTGCCTCTGATCAAGGAGTATCTGCGCGGCAGCAATCCCCGTATCGCCTCCATCGAGACGATGATCAAGACGACTCCGCCCGGCGAGGGCTCGCGACTGCTGCGGGTCCGCGAGGACAACCCGATCTACGAAGCGTGCGCCCGTACGGTCCGGCTCGACGACGGGGAGATCCGGCTGATGGCCACCGGACCGTTCACCGAGTCCGATCTGGGCGTGGCGTGCTACCACTCCAAGGTCGGTGCGGTTGAGCTCTGCCTCAACCATCTCGTCGACGGCCCCGACGACTATGTCGTCGTCGACATGACAGCGGGATCGGACTCCTTCGCTTCCGGGATGTTCACCCGTTTCGACATGACGTTCCTGGTCGCCGAGCCCACCCGCAAGGGGGTCTCCGTATACCGCCAGTACAAGGAGTACGCGCGGAACTTCGGGGTCGCGCTGAAGGTCGTCGGCAACAAGGTGCAGGGCGAGGACGATCTGGAATTCCTGCGCGCCGAGGTGGGCGACGACCTGTTGGTCACCGTAGGGCACTCCGACTGGGTACGGGCTATGGAGAAGGGCCGACCCGCCCGCTTCGAGCTACTGGAGGCGGACAACCGGATGGCTCTGCAGGCGCTGCAGAACGCCGCGGAGGATTCGTACGAGCAGCGGGACTGGGAGCGATACACGCGGCAGATGGTGCACTTCCATCTGAGGAACGCGGAGAGCTGGGGCAATGAGAAGACGGGCGCCGACCTGGCCGCCCAGGTCGACCCCGCATTCGTGCTCGACGAGCGGTACGTGCAGGACGGCGCCACCCAACCGGCCTGACGGTCGGCTCAGCCAACCCGGTCGGTCGGCCCAGCCGATCTGGCCGGTCGGCGCCCCTGCCGGGAGGATGCGTTCTTTCCGCCGGGGTGCCGTCGACGTTCTTTCCCCCGGGGCGTCGTTGCTCCCTCAGGCGCCGGTTCACAGCAGCACCGGTCCTCAGCCGGAGGAAGCTCAGCTCGGTGGCCGTGCGCGGCCACCGAGCACCGTCACCGGGAGCTGTCGCTGAGCCGACGACCGCGCTGATCTGAGCCGGATCCGGCATGAGCCTTGCCGGTCCCCAATGTCCGGCTCGCTTCCGCCGCCGTGTCTCCGGCTCCGCCGAGGAACTCCGCCCAGCACTTCACCAGGGCCTGGCCGACGTCGAGCGTGCCGAGCTTCGCCAGCGTTGCCGGGTCCTGCACGTCGAGCCAATCGGCCAGTTGCCGGAAGGACACGCAGCGCGCGCCCTTCTTGGTGCAGAACGTCGCGATCGTCTCCTCGACGGCGCGCAGGTACGTGCTGCCGTTCCAGGACTCGACGTGGTTTCCGGTGATCAGCCGGGCGCTGTTCCCGCCGTACGTACGGTCGAAGGCCTGGATCAGGCCGTCGCGCATCTGGTTGCCCCAGTACTCGTGCCGGCTCGGTCGCGCTGTGTCGTACCGGACTGGCCGAACATGAAGTTGCAGTCCATCGAGAAGGTCTCGAACTTCCGCCCCGGGACCGGAACGCGCTGCATCGAGAGGTGCCAGAGACCGTCCTTATTCTTCGGCCGGACCTGGTTGTGGCCCCGCTGGAGTCGTAACGGAAGTCCATAGTCCGCGCTGCGGCGACCATATTCTTCTGCCCCACGGCCGTCGATGAGCTCCTTGTGACAGTCAAACGGAAGCGACTTCTCGCCCTTGAGGCCGAGGTCGTTGCTCTTCCAGCTCTTCACAATGGACTTGGCCTGGTCGATCTCGCTCTTCCACTGGTCGACGGACCAGGTGCCGATGCCGCCCTCGGGGCCGCAGAAGTGGCCATTGAAGTGGGTGCCGATCTCGTCGCCGTCCTCCCAGGCGCCGCGCACCTTGGGTGATGGTGTTCCGGATTCCCTCGGTGCCGTTGAAGCCGATGCCGGAGCTGCCGGCGTTGCACTTCGGCGGGTCGTAGAGTTCCCGCTTGGCTTTCGGTGGCATGTACGCGCCACTGAGGAAGTTCGTCATGTTCGCGTGGTACCTCCTCCCGACCTCACGGAAGTGCAAGAACAGCTTCTGACTGTCCTCCCCTGGGCCGTCCCACGAGAACACCACGAACTGCGAGGGCTTTTGCCCAGGCACCAAACGCTGTGCCATGGGTTGCTTCGACCGGCTGCCCGTGAAGACGGTGGAGCCGTCACCGATGAGCCGGAACACGCTCTTGGGCGCGGCTCGATGAGCGCGCTTCTTCGCTCCGGCGTCCCGGTTCGCGACGCCTGGACCGGCGGCTCCGATCCTGGATTCCGAACCGGACGAGCAGCCGGCCACCGCGACCAGCGCAACAGCCACGACACCCCAGGGCGACCCGTCCGGCAGCGGTCCTCTTCGCGGCAGCCAGCATCCGCCCACCCTTTGCAGCGAATGCGCGTCGAGGCGCCGACACGGCGCGGCCAAAGTCGCATGCGGCTTTACCGGAATCAGCGCAATAGTCCGTATGAAAAGCTCTCTATTCGCTTGAATGGGTGATCGACCGGGTCATTTGACCTCAAGTATGGACGCAAATCTTTACCCTCCATTACGATCTGTTTACTGAGCGTTGAGAAATCTCGCCACTGCAGGCCGTGACCCACGGCCGCGTCCCTCACGTTCCGCGACCACGCTGCCCCGGAGGAGACGGGAACATGCTTGCCTGCGTACCTACTCGTCATGACCGCCCACCCCGCAATTCGCGCCCACCCCGCGCCTGGGGGATCAAACGACCACACAGTCCGCCACCGCCGCGTCGCGGCGGACGATTCCGCATCACGGGCGCCGACCTTTCCGCCTCGATCACGGTCTTCCTGCTCGCCGTCCCCATGTCGCTCGGCCTCGCCGTCGCCATGGACGCCCCGCTGGAGGCCGGCCTCATCTCCGCCGCCATCGGCGGCATCGTCGCCGGCCTGCTCGGCGGCACACCCCTCCAGGTCAGCGGCCCGTCCGCCGGACTGACCGTGGTCACAGCCGAGTTGATCCAGATCTACGGCTGGCGTACCACCTGCGCGATCACCATCGGCGCCGGACTGCTGCAGATTCTGTTGGGCTCACTGCGGGCAGCGCGCAGCGCCCTCGCCGTCAGCCCCGCCATCGTGCACGGCACCCTAGCCGGAATCGGCGTGGCCATCGCGCTCGCCCAGCTGCACATCGTGCTCGGTGGCTCGCCCCAGAGTTCCGCAGTCGCCAACACTCTGGCCCTTCCCGACCAGTTGGGGCGGGTGAGCCCGGCCGCACCCCTGATCGGTCTGCTGACCATCGCCGTTCTGGTCCTGTGGCCGCGGATTCCTGGGCATATCGGCCGGGTGGTACGGCGGATCCCGGCCGCCCTCGTCGCAGTGGTGACCGCGACGGCGGTGGCCGCGTCGGTCGCGCCCGGGATCGCCCGCGTCGACCTGCCGTCCTGGCGCTCCCACGCACTGCCGGAGATGCCGCAAGGCCCCGTACTCGCCCTGGCCACCGCTGTGTTCACTGTGATGCTGGTAGCCAGTCTGGAGTCGCTGCTCGCCGCGGTGGCCGTGGACAAGCTGTCGGCCGACCGTGCCGGCGGGCGAACGGCCGCCCGCTCACAGGCCGGCCCTCCTTCGGCGTCCGCGTCGGTATCGGTACCGGCGTCGGCGCCACCCCTCACGGCCCCACCGGCCCCGCCATTCCCGCCTGTCAGACGTTCCGATCTCGACCGTGAGCTGCGCGCCCAGGGCATCGCCAACACCCTGTCCGGGCTGGTGGGCGGGCTCGCGGTGTCCGGCGGTGCGGTGCGCAGCTCGGCGAATGTGCGGGCAGGGGCGACGGGCCGCGCCTCCACCGTGCTGCACGGTGTCTGGATGGTTCTCGCCACCGGGCTGCTGGTCACCGTCCTGGAATGGATCCCGCTGGCCGCCCTCGCCGCGCTGGTCATGATGGTCGGCATCAAAATGGTGAGCTTCGCCCACATCCGCAACGTCCATAAGCATAGGGAATTCCTGGTGTACGGGGCGACGATCAGCGGCGTGATCCTCTTCGGTGTGCTCAAGGGTGTGGTGATCGGCATCGCGGCGGCGGTGGCCGTGGCACTGCACCGGCTGGCCCGGACCAGGATCACCGTGACCGATCAGGGTGAACATCATCTGATCGTGGTACGGGGCCAGTTGACGTTTCTCGCGGTGCCTCGGCTCAGTCGGACGCTCGGACAGTTACCGCAGGGCGGGGATGTCGTCGTCGAGCTGGACGGCTTCTTCATGGACCACGCGGCGTACGAGACGATCCAGGACTGGAGCCTTGCCCAGAAGGCCCACGGCGGCAGGGTCGTCTTCACCGGCAGGTCAGGCGGCCGGATCGCCGAGCCCGCCTCGTCGGCGCACTCCTGTTGCCGCCCCTGGACGCCGTGGCGGAACCATCACTGCCACGACCGGCCTGCGCAGACGCCCGAGACCCACCATGGCCCCGGCACCCCCTTCAGCGGCACCTGCACCGGCCTGGACCCCACCGCGGGCGCGGACAGGAGCTCCTCTCCCAGCACCATCGGTGCCCACGGCTCCGCCCCTGGTGTCGGTCCCGCTTCCGACACTGGAGCCCACACCACTCACACCCCGGCCACGCCGCCCGCCGCCCCACGCCGGCCCGGCGGCAACCGACTGGCCAGTGGCCTGAGTTCGTTCCAGCGCCACACCGCTCCGCTGGTGCGCGAGGAGTTGGCCCGGCTGGCTCGCGAGGGCCAGCGCCCCTCCCAGCTCTTCATCACCTGCGCGGACTCCCGCCTGGTCACCAGCATGATCACGGCAAGTGGCCCGGGCGACTTGTTCACCGTGCGGAACATCGGCAATCTGGTGCCCCCGCCGGATGCCGATTCGGGTGACGACTCGGTGGGTGCCGCGATCGAGTATGCGCTGGATGTGCTGAAGGTGGAGTCCATCACCGTGTGCGGGCACTCCGGCTGCGGTGCGATGCAGGCGCTGCTCGACGCCGAGCCCGCCCCGGACACTCCGCAGACGTCCCTGTGGCGCTGGCTGAGACACGGGCTGCCGAGCCTGGAACGGATGGCGTCCCGGCATCACGCCTGGGCACGGATCTCCGGTCGGCTGCCGACCGATGCGGTGGAGCAGCTCTGCCTCACCAACGTGGTCCAGCAGTTGGACCATCTGCGGGCCCATGAATCGGTGGCCCGGCGACTCTCCGAGGGCACGCTCCAACTGCTCGGGATGTACTTCCATGTGGGCGAAGCGCAGGCCTATCTGCTGACCGAGGGCGCGAGCGCCGGACTTGCGCTCGACGAGGTCTTCGACCGCGTGGACCCGGGCGACGCACCCGGCAACGCTTCGGCCCGGGCGACGGCCGAAGTCGAGGCCCCGGTCGAACCGCACGCCCTTGCCGACGTCCACGCCCACACCCGCACCTCGGCCGCCTCACACGGCACCGGCGACGCCGACACCCCCGAACCCACCACCACCCCGGGAGGTCCCTCCGCACCGGGCGATCCTTCGGGTCCGAGCCAGTTGGAACGTACTGGCGTCTGAACCGCATTCGCCCTCGGTCCGTGAGACCTTGTGGTCCCGACTGCGCAACACACCGTGCCACTCCGCAACGCACCGTGTCGCTCGGCCCCCGCGCCGACCGGCACGATGTCGCATCGCGTCAGCCGTACGGGGAGGCGGGACTGTGTCTCCATGCACGCCCATACACGAGACACAGGTCTAAACCAATTTCGGGCAGACACTTGTCACCCGGCCTTTGGCCTGATGAGCTATGCCCCGGGACACAACGGACACCCTGGGAATGGGAGATGTCGTGAGCAACGAAAGCTTGGCCAATCTGCTTCGTGAGGAGCGGCGGTTCGCACCGCCTGCCGATCTGGCCGCGAACGCCAACGTCAAAGCGGAGGCGTACGAGCAGGCCGAGGCGGACCGGCTGGGCTTCTGGGCCGAGCAGGCCCGTCGCCTGACCTGGGCCACGGAGCCGACCGAAACGCTCGACTGGAGCAACCCGCCCTTCGCGAAGTGGTTCGCGGACGGCAAGCTGAACGTCGCGTACAACTGCGTGGACCGCCATGTCGAGGCCGGCCATGGCGACCGGGTCGCCATCCACTTCGAGGGCGAGCCCGGCGACAGCCGCGCGATCACTTACGCCGACCTCAAGAACGAGGTCTCCCGGGCCGCGAACGCGCTCATCGAGCTCGGCGTCGGCAAGGGCGACCGGGTCGCCGTCTATCTGCCGATGATCCCCGAGGCCGCCATCGCGATGCTGGCCTGCGCCCGCATCGGCGCCGCGCACTCGGTGGTCTTCGGCGGCTTCTCCGCCGACGCCATCGCCGCCCGTATCCAGGACGCGGACGCCAAGGTCGTGATCACCAGCGACGGTGGTTACCGCCGGGGCAAGCCGTCCGCGCTCAAGCCCGCCGTGGACGAGGCCGTCTCCCGTATCGACAGCGTCGAGCATGTCCTGGTGGTGCGACGCACCGGCCAGGACACCGCCTGGACCGAGGGCCGCGACGTCTGGTGGCACGAGATCACCGGCCGGCAGTCCGCCGAGCACACCCCCGAGGCGTTCGACGCGGAGCAGCCGCTCTTCGTCCTGTACACCTCCGGCACCACGGGAAAGCCGAAGGGCATCCTGCACACCTCCGGTGGCTACCTCACGCAGGTCGCGTACACCCACCACGCGGTCTTCGACCTCAAGCCGGAGACCGACGTCTTCTGGTGCACCGCCGACATCGGCTGGGTGACCGGCCACTCGTACATCGTCTACGGCCCGCTGGCCAACGGCGCGACGCAGGTCATGTACGAGGGCACGCCCGACACCCCGCACCAGGGACGCTTCTGGGAGATCGTGCAGAAGTACGGCGTCACGATCCTCTACACCGCGCCGACCGCGATCCGTACGTTCATGAAGTGGGGTGACGACATCCCCGCCAAGTTCGACCTGAGCAGCCTTCGCGTCCTTGGTTCGGTCGGTGAGCCGATCAACCCCGAGGCGTGGATGTGGTATCGCAAGCACATCGGCGCCGACAAGTGCCCGATCGTGGACACCTGGTGGCAGACCGAGACCGGCGCGATGATGATCGCGCCGCTGCCGGGCGTGACGGAGACCAAGCCGGGAAGCGCCCAGCGCGCCCTGCCCGGCATCTCCGCCACGGTTGTCGACGACGAGGCCAACGAGGTTCCGAACGGCGGGGGCGGCTACCTCGTCCTCACCGAGCCGTGGCCGTCGATGCTCCGCACCATCTGGGGCGACGACCAGCGTTTCATCGACACCTACTGGTCCCGCTTCGAAGGCAAGTACTTCGCGGGCGACGGCGCCAAGAAGGACGAGGACGGCGACATCTGGCTGCTCGGCCGGGTCGACGACGTGATGCTCGTGTCCGGGCACAACATCTCGACCACCGAGGTCGAGTCGGCGCTCGTGTCGCATCCGTCGGTCGCCGAGGCCGCCGTGGTCGGTGCCGCCGACGAGACGACCGGCCAGGCCATCGTGGCGTTCGTGATACTGCGCGGTACGGCTGCGGCCTCCGACGAGCTCGTCGTGGAGCTGCGCAACCACGTCGGTGCGACGCTCGGCCCGATCGCCAAGCCGAAGCGGATCCTGCCCGTTGCCGAGCTGCCGAAGACCCGCTCGGGCAAGATCATGCGTCGTCTGCTGCGTGACGTCGCCGAGAACCGCGAGCTGGGCGACGTCACGACGCTCACCGACTCCTCGGTGATGGAGCTCATCCAGACGCAGCTGCCCTCCTCCTCCGAGGACTGAGCCCAGGTTCCGCTCCTCGGAGGACTGGACCAGGCTCGCTCCTCCGAGGCCGGGCGCAGGTTCCGCCTCCGGCGCGCCTGCAAGGGACCGACTTGCAGTGAGTACGTCCCCGAGGGGCATCCGGCATCGCGCCGGGTGCCCCTCGGACATTTAAGGTGAAGATCACCGGATACAGGCCCGCACAGCCCAGGTACAGTGGCAGGCGCATCAACAAATCAATAAGAAATCTCCACAGGGTGTGCCGGGAAGTCTGGTCGGCAAGTGCATCAGCCATGCCATCGCTGCCGTACCGACCCGGAGGTCCCCCCTCGTGGCCGCGCCCACCCCCGCACCCCCTTCCTCCTCGTCCCGCCGTACCTTTCTCGGGCGTCTGTCCCTCCCTGAGCGGAACTACCTCGCGGATGCCCTGCGCACCGAGACCGTCGGCGGCGTCATCCTGCTGGTCGCCGCGGTAGCGGCCCTCGTGTGGGCGAACACCTTCGGTTCCGGTTACGCGGCCGTCAGCGACTTCCACTTCGGTCCCGGTTCGCTGGGCCTCAACCTCTCCGTGGAGCACTGGGCGGCGGACGGGCTGCTCGCGGTCTTCTTCTTCGTCGCGGGCGTCGAACTGAAGCGGGAACTGGTCGCGGGTGAATTGCGCGACCCCAAGGCGGCCGCCCTCCCCGTCGTCGCCGCGCTGTGCGGAATGGTGGCTCCGGCCGTCGTCTACACCCTCGTGGCCCTGACCGGCGGCGGTTCCACGGGCGGCTGGGCCGTCCCCACCGCCACCGACATCGCCTTTGCCCTCGCCGTCCTCGCGGTCATCGGGACGTCGCTGCCGAACGCGCTGCGCGCCTTCCTGCTGACCCTCGCCGTCGTCGACGACCTCTTCGCGATCCTGATCATCGCGGTCTTCTTCACCGAGAAGATCAACTTCATGGCGCTCGTCGGCGCCTTCATCGGCCTCGCCGTCTTCTATCTGCTGCTGCGCAGGAACGTGCACGGCTGGTACATCTACGTACCGCTCGCCCTGGTCATCTGGGGTCTGATGTACAACAGCGGCATCCACGCCACGATCGCAGGTGTCGCCATGGGCCTGATGCTCCGCTGCACGCGGCGGGACGGCGAGACCCACTCCCCCGGCGAGCACATCGAGCACCTGCTCCGTCCGCTGTCGGCCGGTGTCGCCGTACCGCTGTTCGCCCTCTTCTCCGCCGGGGTCTCCCTCTCCGGCGGCGCGCTGGCGGGCGTCTTCACCCGGCCCGAGACGCTCGGTGTCGCACTGGGGCTCGTCGTCGGCAAGACGATAGGCATCTTCGGCGGTACGTGGCTGGCCACCCGCTTCACCAAGGCGGAGCTGAACAAGGACCTGGCCTGGGCGGATGTCTTCGCGGTCGCCTCGCTCGCCGGGATCGGCTTCACCGTCTCCCTGCTCATCGGCGAGCTGGCCTTCGTCGGTGACGAGGCCATGATCAATGAGATCAAGGCCGCCGTGCTGCTCGGCTCCCTGACGGCCGCCGTGCTCTCCGGCGTACTACTCAAACTCCGGGTACGCAAATACCGGACGCTGCACGAGGAAGAGGAGCGCGACGAGGACGAGGACGGCGTGCCCGACGTCTACGAGCAGGAGGACCCGCAGTACCACCTGCGGATGGCCGCGATCTACGAGAAGAAAGCGGCCGAGCACCGTCGCCTTGCCCAACTGGCGGGGGCAGCGAGCGTCAAGCCGGACAGTCCGGCATGATCTGACACCAGATGTGTTGAGCTGGAGAGCAGAAGAGGGAGTCAGGGATGAGCGACCCCGGCAGCAACGCGGGCAGCACCGACCGCAGTCTCGGACAGCTGGTCGCCGCGGCGACGGCCGAGATGTCCGCACTGGTGCACGACGAGATCGCCCTGGCCAAGGCCGAAATGCGACAGGACGTCAAGCGCGGCGCCACCGGGAGTGCGGCGTTCGTCATCGCGGGCGTGCTGGTTCTGTTCGCGATCCCGGTGCTGAGCTTCGCGGCGGCGTACGGAATCCACAACCTGGGACTCGGCCTCGCGTGGTCGTTCCTGATCGTGGGCGCAGCCTTCATCGTGCTGGGCGTGCTGCTCGCGCTGTTCGCCAAAGCCAAGTTCAAGAAGGTGAAGCCACCGGAGAAGTCCATCGCTTCGGCCAAGCAGACGGCGGCCGTGCTGCAGGGCGTCAAGCCGCACCCGCGGCCCGCCGTCACGGCGGGGCCGAGCCATCCGGCGGTCGTGGGCAGCACGCTGGCGGACAAGGCTCTGGAGAAGTCTCCGGTCCAGGACAAGGCGCCCGCTGTGGCACGCTCGTCCACATGACGGTCCCCGATTCCAGCGCATCCGACCCAGAAGGCCCGGAAGGCTCAGTTGGCCCGGAAGATCAGGCAAGCCGAGTAAGTCAGGTGGATCAGGCAAGCCAGGTGAGCCAGGTAGGCCCGGACGGCTTCAGCGTGCCCCGGTCACATGGTTCACCCGACCCGGCAGGCGTGGCGGGCCAGAAGGGCGCGGCCGGTCCGCCGGGCCCGACGGGCGTGGCCGGTGCCGGGGGGGCCGTGCGGATCGACGGGCCGTGGACCCACCGGGACGTGGCGGCCAACGGCGCCCGCTTCCACATCGCCGAGCTCGGCGAGGGGCCGCTGGTGCTGCTGCTGCACGGCTTTCCGCAGTTCTGGTGGACCTGGCGTCATCAGCTCACCGCACTCGCAGACGCCGGTTTCCGTGCCGTGGCGATGGATCTGCGCGGCGTCGGCGGCAGCGACCGTACGCCCCGGGGTTACGACCCCGCCAACCTGGCACTCGACATCACCGGCGTCGTCCGCTCGCTCGGCGAACCGGACGCAGCACTGGTCGGCCATGACATGGGCGGCTACCTGGCCTGGACGGCCGCGGTGATGCGGCCGAAGCTGGTGCGCCGCCTCGTGGTCTCCTCGATGCCGCATCCACGCCGCTGGCGCTCGTCGATGCTCTCCGACTTCGCGCAGTCCCGGGCAGGCTCGTACGTCTGGGGTTTCCAGCGCCCGTGGGTGCCGGAGCGTCAGCTCGTCGCGGACGACGCGTCGTTGGTGGGCCGGCTGATCCACGACTGGTCGGGCCCCCGGACCCCGGAGTTCCCCGACGCCGCGGCGATCGACGTCTACCGCCGCGCGATGTGCATTCCGTCGACGGCGCACTGCTCGATCGAGCCGTACCGCTGGATGGTCCGCTCCCTGGCCCGTCCGGACGGAATCCAGTTCAACCGGCGGATGAAGCGGCCGGTGCGGGTGCCCACACTGCACCTGCACGGTTCACTCGATCCGGCGATCCGTACGCGGAGCGCGGCCGGGTCCGGCGAGTACGTCGAAGCGCCGTACCGTTGGCGACTTTTCGACGGCCTGGGACACTTCCCGCACGAGGAGGATCCGGCCGGTTTCTCGGCCGAACTCATCAACTGGCTCAAGGATCCTGAGCCCGACCGGTAGCCGTGCGGCACAGTTGTCCGACGAACAGCCAATTGCCCGGCGCATAAGCCAATTGGCTGGCGGATGGGCGGTTACCGACCATGAGGCACGGGCAGACGTCGAGGTATGGGCTGGACGCACGACTTCGGTGACGCAGCACGCAACCGTCGCTCGACCGCCACTGCGGGTCCGAGCATTCATGAGGGGGGCGGCCCCCAGGGCCGGGTGCAAGATATGCATGTTCTGCATGATCCCCGGCTCGGTATCCCACGCATTCTGCGCCGTCGGGCCCGCTGGGTCTCGGCGCGATTGCGCCATCCACGCGGATGAGATCCGCCCCGGCCGACCGGTGAGCGTTCACCGGCCGGGCGGGACTTCCACCGCTCTTCCCCGGCTGCCACCGGTCAGCACACGTGGATCGTCGGCGCACGCTCCGTATACCTGAAACGACCCCACCGAGCAGGTGGGGTCGCTCGGTGCGACCCGCGTGCCAGGTGGGGTCGCTCGGTGCGACCGCGCGCGCCTAGAGCGCGCACGCCTGGCTGTCGACCTGCTGGTTGGCGGCGCGGCCGTGCGCGATGTCCTGGCGGATCTCGTCGGCCGTCAGCGCGTAACCGGTGTCCGGGTCATCGCGCGACTTAGCGAAGACGACCCCGTACACCTTGCCGTCGGGGGTCAGCAGCGGTCCGCCCGAGTTGCCCTGACGTACCGTCGCGAAGAGCGAGTACACATCGCGGCGGACGGTGCCCCGGTGGTAGATGTCCGGGCCGTCGGCGTCGATACGGCCCCGGACGCGCGCGGCACGTACGTCGTACGAGCCGTTCTCCGGGAAGCCCGCGACGATGGCGCTGTTCCCGGTCCGGGCGTCGTGATCGGTGTCGGTGAACTTCAGCGGCTTCGCGTCGAGGTCCGGGACGTCGAGTACGGCGATGTCGCGCTGCCAGTCGTAGAGGACGACCTTCGCGTCGTACAGCCGTCCCTGGCCGCCGATCTGAACGGTCGGCTCGTCGACGCCGCCGACGACATGGGCGTTGGTCATCACCCGGCGGTCGGAGAAGACGAAGCCGGTGCCTTCGAGGACCTTGCCGCAGCTCGGGGCCGTACCGACGACCTTGACGATGGACTCCTTGGCGCGGGCCGCGACAGGGCTGCCGACCAGCGCCGGGTCCGGGGCCCTGACCTCGGTGATCGGCTCGTCGGCGAAGGGGCTGAAGACCTGCGGGAAGCCGTTCTGCGCGAGGACCGAGGAGAAGTCCGTGAACCAGGTGGAGGCCTGGGTGGGCATCACGCGGGAGATGCCGAGCAGGACCGAGGAGCTACGGACCTCCTTGCCCAGCGTCGGCAGTGAGGTACCGGCCAGTGCCGAGCCGATCAGCCAGGCGACCAGCAGCATCGCGACCACGTTGACCAGGGCGCCGCCGGTGGCGTCGAGGGCTCGCGCGGGCGACCACGTGATGTATCTGCGGAGCTTGTTTCCCAGATGGGTGGTGAAAGCCTGCCCCACCGAGGCACAGACGATCACGATGATGACGGCGACGACGGCTGCCGTCGACGAGACCTCGGAACCGTTCGTCAGCTGGTCCCACAGGACCGGCAGCAGATAGACGGCGACGAGACCGCCGCCCAGGAACCCGATCACCGACAGGATGCCGACGACGAACCCCTGGCGATAACCGATGACCGCGAACCACACAGCGCCGGCCAGCAGCAGGATGTCCAGCACGTTCACCGTCTATAGCCTCGCAGATTCGTCACCGGGCCCGGGCCTTCGGCTGGGTCCGGGCACGGCCCGGACAGCACAGCACGGGGGTCAGCCTGTCATGCACGCCAGTCGAGCGGCACCTGCTTGGCGGTGTCCCACGGGCGCTCCCACCCCGCGAAGTGCAGGATCCGGTCGATCACTCCGGCCGTGAAACCCCAGACCAAAGCGGATTCGACCAGAAATGCCGGGCCTCGGTGGCCGCTCGGATGGACCGTGGTCGCGCGGTTGGCCGGATCCGTGAGATCCGCCACGGGAACGGTGAAGACCCGGGCGGTCTCACCCGGATCGACGACGCCGACCGGGCTCGGCGACCGCCACCAGCCGAGAACCGGTGTCACGACGAAGCCGCTCACGGGGATGTAGAGCCGGGGCAGCACGGCGAAGAGCTGAACCCCGCGCGGATCGAGGCCGGTCTCCTCCTGGGCTTCCCGCAGAGCGGCCCTGAGCGGCCCTGTGGTCGCCTGGTCGCCGTCCTCCGGGTCCAGGGCGCCGCCGGGGAAGGACGGCTGCCCAGCGTGGGAACGCAGGCTTCCGGATCGCTCCATGAGGAGCAGTTCGGGGCCGCGCTCGCCCTCCCCGAACAGTACGAGTACGGCGGACTGCCGCCCGGCGCCGCTCTCGGGCGGCAGAAAGCGGCTGAGCTGGTCCGGCTTGATGGTCTGCGCGGCGCGGGCCACGGGCATGAGCCAGTCGGGCAGGCCCTCGGTCGTGACGGTGATGGCACCGCCGTGACCGTCGCCTGCCGGAGCAGCGGCCGCTGCTGCTGCGACCGCAGCCGCGGGGCTGAAGGACGCGGGGCCTACCGTCGCGCGGTGGACCGCCACGGGATGCACCACCATGGGTGCGACTGCCGCTTCCGCGATCTGCTCGTCCGCGATCTGCTCGTCCGCAACCTGCTCGTGCGCGTCTTGCTCGTGCGCGTCTTGCTCGTGCGCGTTCTGTTGGTGTGTGTGCTGTTCGTGCGTGCTCTGTTCGTGCGTCTTCATAGGCACCCCTCGTCTCACAACGCCTGTCGTCACGCATTTCGTTCCGGAGCGAACGCCCGTGGGTCAGTCGGCTCCCAAGGCCGGCGCGGGCTTGCCCGGGTAGTCCGGCGGCGGACTCAGCCGCTGACCGGGCTGGCCGCCCATCTCGTACTTCAGCAGCTTCCTGGCCTTCTCCGGGTCCGTCTCGCCCTCCCCGTACGCGGGGCAGAGCGGGGCGATCGGGCAGGCCCCGCAAGCGGGCTTGCGGGCGTGGCAGATGCGGCGGCCGTGGAAGATCACGCGGTGGGAGAGCATCGTCCACTCGCTCTTGGGGAAGATCGCGCCGATCTCGGCCTCGATCTTTTCCGGGGCCTCCTGTTCCGTCCACTTCCAGCGGCGGACCAGACGCGCGAAATGGGTGTCGACGGTGATACCCGGTACGCCGAAGGCATTCCCGAGCACAACGTTGGCGGTCTTGCGGCCGACCCCCGGCAGCGTGACGAGATCGGCGAGACGTCCCGGTACCTCGCCACCGAAATTGTCCCTGATCGCCACGGAGAGGCCTATCAGCGACTTCGCCTTGGCCCGGAAGAAGCCGGTCGGGCGGATGAGCTCTTCCAATTCCTCGGGAACGGCCGCCGCCATGTCCTCGGGGGTGGGACAGGCGGCGAAAAGAGCGGGAGTGGTCTGATTGACCCTCAGGTCGGTGGTCTGGGCGGAGAGGACCGTGGCGACGAGGAGCTCGAAGGGGTTCCTGAAGTCCAGCTCGGGGTGGGCGTACGGGTAGAGCTCGGCGAGCTCACGGTTGATCCTGCGGGCGCGGCGGACCATCGCCAGATGCGATTCCGGTTTCGCACCGGCTTTCACCCCGGGCTTCGCGGACCCAGCCGACTTAGCGGGCTTCACGGACGCCACGGGCTTCACGGACGTCGCGGACTTCGCTCCGCCCTTCGGAGCCTGCCCGACCGAAGGGCGTTTTGTCGCTTTTTTCGGGCGACTCGCACTCTGTTCGCCCACAGCGGAATCATGACCTCCCGACACCCCATCAGCCCCCTTGGCCTGCACTCTCACCGGCGATTTGGACACCCAGCCAGCCTAGAGCCACGCACTGACATCCGCCCCGGTCACCACGTATCCGCCCCCGATCGGCCCCCTGCCGCACGGTTCGGCACGCCCGTGCGTCAAACTGGTTTGTGATTGATCGCACTGTTTTACCGTCCGGCATGATGGGGACCACGGTTCCCTGAACAGGCCGACAAGGAGAGAACTCGTGGACGACGTTCTGCGGCGCGCCCCGCTTTTCGCGGCGCTCGATGATGAGCAGGCCGCGGAGCTCCGCGCCTCGATGAGTGAGGTGACCCTCGCACGCGGCGACGCACTCTTCCACGAGGGCGACCCGGGCGACCGCCTCTATGTGGTCACCGAGGGCAAGGTGAAGCTCCACCGCACCTCGCCGGACGGGCGCGAGAACATGCTGGCGGTCCTCGGCCCCGGCGAGCTGATCGGCGAGCTGTCGCTCTTCGACCCGGGACCGCGCACCGCGACCGCGACCGCGCTGACCGAGGTCAAGCTCCTCGGTCTCGGTCACGGCGACCTCCAGCCCTGGCTGAATGTCCGCCCCGAGGTGGCCACGGCCCTGCTGCGCGCCGTCGCCCGTCGGCTGCGCAAGACCAACGATCAGATGTCCGACCTGGTCTTCTCGGACGTACCGGGTCGTGTCGCCCGCGCCCTCCTCGACCTGTCGCGCCGCTTCGGCGTCCAGTCGGAGGAAGGCATCCATGTCGTCCACGACCTGACCCAGGAAGAGCTGGCCCAGCTGGTCGGCGCATCCCGCGAGACGGTCAACAAGGCGCTCGCCGACTTCGCCGGACGCGGCTGGCTGCGCCTGGAGGCGCGCGCCGTGATCCTGCTGGACGTGGAGCGCCTGGCGAAGCGGTCCCGCTAGCCGGCCGACCGTCCCGTCGGCCGACCGATCTGCCGGCGGGACGGAGCGCCCGACTGGACGCCGTCTCCGTACGCAAGGCCCTGCTACGCGGCCCCGCCGCGCGGCAGGGCCTTGCGCGTATCCGTCCTGGCTAGATCAGGCCGTGCTCCCCCAGGTACTCCAGCTGCGCCAGCACTGAAAGTTCCGCCGCGGGCCACAGGGACCGGTCCACGTCCGCGTACACCTGCGCCACCACCTCCGGCGCCGTCCGGTACCCCGCCTCGACCGCCGTCTCCACCTGCGCCAGCCGGTGCGCGCGGTGTGCGAGGTAGAACTCGACCGCGCCCTGCGCGTCATCCAGCACCGGGCCGTGTCCCGGCAGCACCGTGTGCACGCCGTCGTCGACCGTCAGCGACCGCAGCCTCCGCAGCGAGTCCAGGTAATCGCCGAGCCGCCCGTCCGGATGCGCGACGACCGTCGTGCCGCGCCCGAGGATCGTGTCCCCTGTCAGCACCGCCCGGTCGGCCGGCAGGTGGAAGGAGAGCGAGTCCGCGGTGTGCCCCGGGGTCGGCACGACGCGCAGCTCCAGCCCCCCGGTGGTGATCACATCGCCCGCGGTCAGCCCCTCGTCGCCGAGGCGCAGCGCCGGGTCCAGGGCGCGCACCTTCGTTCGGGTCAGCTCGCCGAAGCGTGCCGCGCCCTCCGCGTGGTCGGGGTGCCCATGGGTGAGCAGGGTGAGCGCGATCCGGCGGCCCGCCCGCTCGGCGGTGTCGATGACGGCCCGCAGATGTATGTCGTCCAGCGGCCCCGGATCGATGACGACCGCGAGGTCGGAATCGGGCTCGGCGACGATCCAGGTGTTGGTGCCGTCCAGCGTCATCGGCGAGGCGTTGGGGGCCAGCACGTTGACGGTACGGGTGGTGGCCTGCCCGGACAGGACTCCGCCGCGTGGCTGTCCGGGCAGCGCGTGCGCGTCGCTCATCCCGCTTCACCTCCCGCACCACCCGCACCACCGGCACCACTGGCACCACCGGCACCACCGGCACCAGCAGGGCCGCTCGAGATGTGCTTGGTGAACTCGTCGTGTCCCGGCCAGCTCAGCACCAACTCGTCACCCTCCAGCCGCGCCTGTGCGAGTACCGGGGTGAGGTCCTGGGAATCCGCCGCCTTCAGGGCCTCGGCGGCTGTCCCGTACGGTCTGAGCGCCCGCAGCGTCGACACGGTCGGCGGCATCATCAGCAGCTCGCCCCGGTCGTAGCCGTCGGCCGCCTCGCCGGGCCCGATCCACACCGTGCGGTCGGCCTCCGTGGAGGCGTTGCGGGTGCGCTGGCCCTCGGGGAGCGCGGCGACGAAGAACCACGTGTCGTAGCGGCGCGGCTCGAATTCGGGGGTGATCCAGCGCGCCCAGGCGCCCAGCAGATCGGATCGCAGCACCAGGCCCCGCCGGTCCAGGAACTCCGCGAAGGAGAGCTCGCGCGCGACCAGTGCCTCGCGATCGGCATCCCAGTCGGCGCCGGTGGTGTCGCTGACGACCGTGTCGGCGGTCGGGCCGGCGAGGAGGACGCCCGCCTCCTCGTACGTCTCGCGGACCGCCGCGCAGACGATGGCCTGAGCCTCGGCCGGCGTATCGACGCCGAGCCGCACGGCCCAGCTCTCCAGCGCGGGTCCGGCCCAGCCGACGAGCCGGTCGTCGTCACGCGGGTCGACTCCGCCACCCGGGTAGGCGTACGCGCCGCCGGCAAAGGCCATGGAGGCGCGGCGGCGCAGCATGTGGACCGCTGGGCCGCCCTCGGTGCTCGTGGCAGGGTCCCGGAGCAGCATCACGGTGGCGGCCCGCCTCGGGGTCGCGGCCGTCAGCTCGCCCGCGGCGAGTGCCCGGATCCGGTCGGGCCATTCCGGTGGGTACCACTGACCATTGGACATGGCCGGAGGCTATCCGGAACCGCGCCGATGTTCGAGAGGCATGTTGATCCGTACATGCCCGGTACACACATGATCCCGTCCGGTCGCCGCGACCGGACGGGATCAGAGAATCGGGCGGCGGACGTACGGTTCGAGCCTCACCGCACCGCGGCGGACGTGCAGCTCGAGCCGCACCGCCCCGGCCAGCACCTCAAGCCCCCGCCGCCCCCACCAGAGGACCTACCGCTCAGGCGTCAACCAGCTCGACCTGGACCTCGACCTCCACCGGCGCGTCCAGCGGCAGCACCGCGACGCCCACCGCGCTGCGCGCGTGCACGCCCTTGTCGCCGAGGACCGCGCCCAGCAGCTCGCTGGCGCCATTGATCACGGCGGGCTGCCCGGTGAAGTCGGATGCCGAGGCGACGAAGCCCACGACCTTCACGACCCGTGCGATCCGGTCCAGATCGCCCGCGACGGACTTCACCGCGGCCAGCGCGTTGAGCGCGCAGGTCTTCGCCAGTTCCTTGGCCTCCTCGGCCGTGACCTCTCCACCGACCTTGCCGGTGACCGCGAGCTTGCCGTCCACCATCGGCAGCTGACCGGAGGTGTACACGTACACCCCCGACCGCACGGCCGGCTGGTACGAGGCCAGCGGTGGTACGACGTCCGGCAGCGTCAGCCCGAGCTCGGCGAGCTTCGCCTCGACGGCGCCCGCCACTACGCCTTCTCCCGCTTCAGGTAGGCCACGAGCTGCTCGGGGTTGTTCGGGCCGGGAACGACCTGGACCAGCTCCCAGCCGTCCTCGCCCCAGGTGTCCAGAATCTGCTTGGTCGCGTGCACGAGAAGGGGCACGGTCGCGTATTCCCACTTGGTCATGGCCCGACTGTAATGCCTGGCACGCACAGCCTCGTGCGTAGCCCGCGGCCCGACTGGTTAGGCTCGAATACGTGAGCAGGTTCCAGGTCGTCAGCGGCAAGGGTGGTACCGGTAAGACCACGGTCGCCGCCGCCCTCGCGCTCGCCCTCGCGACCGAGGGCAGGCGCACCCTCCTCGTGGAGGTCGAGGGCAGGCAGGGCATCGCCCAGCTCTTCGAGACGGAGTCCCTTCCGTACGAGGAACGCCAGATCGCCGTCGCACCGGGTGGCGGCGAGGTGTACGCCCTCGCGATCGACGCCGAACGCGCCCTTCTCGACTACCTCCAGATGTTCTACAAGCTCGGCAGCGCGGGCCGCGCCCTCAAGAAGCTCGGCGCGATCGACTTCGCCACCACCATCGCGCCCGGCGTACGGGACGTGCTGCTGACCGGCAAGGCCTGCGAAGCCGTACGCCGCAAGGACAAGCAGAACCGGTACGTCTACGACTACGTGATCATGGACGCCCCGCCCACCGGACGCATCACCCGCTTCCTCAATGTGAACGACGAGGTGGCGGGGCTGGCCCGGATCGGCCCGATACACAATCAGGCGCAGGCCGTGATGCGGGTGCTGAAGTCCCCGGAGACCGCGGTCCATCTGGTGACGCTGCTGGAGGAGATGCCGGTCCAGGAGACCGCGGACGGCATCGCGGAACTGCGGGCGGCCGAACTGCCGGTCGGCCGGGTCATCGTGAACATGGTGCGCCCGCATCTACTGGACGAGGATGCGCTGCGCACCGCCGCCGGCGGCCGCCGCAAGGAGATCGCCAAGGCGCTGACGCGGGCGGGCGTGACCGGCTCCGCGGGGCTCGTGCGTCCCCTGGTCGAGCAGGCCGCCGAGCATGCCCAGCGGGTCGAGCTGGAGCGCGAACAGCGTGCGGTGCTCGCGGACCTGGAGCTGCCGGGATACGAACTCCCGCTGATCGGCGAGGGCATGGACCCGGCAGGTCTGTACGACCTGGCGACCGAACTCCGCAAGCAGGGCGTGGGCGACGGGGAGGGACAGGGACAAGGGGTGGGCACATGAGACAGGACGCGGACACGGCCGGAGCCACCGCCACGGACCCGCGCACGGCCGCTACCGCAACCACCGCCGCGACCACAGCAGCCGACCCCGACCCCGCACCCGCGCTGGACACCGACGCGCTGCTCGACGACCCCGGCATCCGGATCGTCGTGTGCTGCGGTTCGGGCGGAGTCGGCAAGACCACGACCGCCGCGGCGCTGGGCGTACGGGCGGCCGAGCGCGGTCGTAAGGTCGTTGTCCTGACCATCGACCCGGCCCGCAGGCTCGCCCAGTCCATGGGCATCGACTCGCTGGACAACGTCCCGCGCCAGGTGCCGGGCATCACGGGCGAGGGCGCCGGGGAACTGCACGCGATGATGCTCGACATGAAGCGGACCTTCGACGAGATCGTCGAGGCACACGCGGACGGCGAGCGGGCCCGCGCGATCTTGGAGAACCCCTTCTACCAGTCCCTGTCGGCCGGTTTCGCAGGCACGCAGGAGTACATGGCGATGGAGAAGCTCGGCCAGCTGCGCGCGCGCAACGAGTGGGACCTGATCATCGTGGACACCCCGCCGTCGCGCTCCGCGCTGGACTTCCTGGACGCGCCGAAGCGGCTCGGTTCGTTCCTGGACGGAAAGTTCATCAAACTGCTGATGGCCCCGGCAAAGATGGGCGGCCGGGCGGGGATGAAGTTCCTCAACGTGGGCATGTCGATGATGACCGGCACCCTCGGCAAGCTGCTCGGCGGTCAATTCCTGCGCGACGTACAGACTTTCGTGGCGGCGATGGACACCATGTTCGGCGGCTTCCGCACCCGGGCCGATGCCACGTACAAACTGCTGCAGGCACCCGGCACGGCGTTCCTCGTCGTCGCGACGCCTGAACGGGACGCGCTGCGCGAGGCGGCGTATTTCGTGGAACGACTGGCCGCTGAGGAGATGCCGCTGGCCGGTCTGGTGCTCAACCGCGTCCATGACAGCGGCGCCGCCCGGCTCTCCGCCGAGCGCGCCCTGGCAGCCGCAGAAAATCTTGACGGGGTCTGCATTGTGGATCAGCCGTCAGGGAAGGCTGGACTTGGTGACCCGACCGACTGCTCGGTCGCGCCTCCCGAAACCGTTGGCACCTCGAATACCTCCCCCGCAGCCCTTCCTGACCGTTCCGAGCACGAGACCGAGCACGAGGACACCGAAGACCGCGAACCAGACCCGGATACAGATCCGGATACAGATCCAGCAGAAGACCAGGAAACAGATCCTGAGGCCGCTTCCGTCGAGCAGCTGACCGCAGGCCTGTTGCGGCTGCACGCGGAACGAATGCAGGTAGTCGCGCGCGAACAGCACACACGCGACCGCTTCACCGCGCTGCATCCCGAGGTAGCCGTGACCGAAGTGGCCGCGCTGCCCGGTGACGTACATGACCTCGCGGGGCTCCGGGCCATCGGAGACCGGCTCGCGACCGGTTCCGCCCCGGCCGGAGCTGCGTAGCCGCCCGTCCGCCTCTATCCCACCGCGGCGTACCTCTCGTGCAGTTCGTCGTCGTCCAGCCCGATCGCCACGGGCAGGATGCCCGCGGACTGCTCGTACTCGCTGCGCGCGGTCTCCAACAGCCGGCGCCACGACGTGACGGTGGGCCGCCTGCGCAGCAGTGCGCGGCGCTCCCGCTCCGTCATTCCGCCCCACACGCCGAATTCGACGCGATTGTCCAGCGCGTCGGCCAGGCACTCGGTCCGCACCGGGCATCCGGTGCACACCGCCTTGGCTCTGTTCTGCGCTGCCCCTTGTACGAACAGTTCATCCGGATCGGTAGTGCGGCAGGCTGCCTGCGCACTCCAGTCGGTTACCCAGCCCATCACGGCGCCGTCCTCTCCCGAATCGAGGCTCCCCCACGGCGGTAGCGGCATATTCACCGCTGCCAGTTGAGGACGTTACGGAAGGCGGCGACAGCACAACACCCCCTTCGGGCCCAATCTTGGATGGCCCGAACGGACTATGCGTATGCGGCAGATCACCCAGGGGAGTGAGGTGAGGACATACGGGAATATCCCCGCAAAATCGGGACAGTTCTCCCGGATCACAACGGACTTTCACTGACACAGGAGGCGAATTCGGGAGCGCCTGAACACATGGCCGGATCGCGCGCGGGGGTTGATACGGAACGGGACTGCTGTGACAGTTGAGAGCAGCTTAGGCCAAGGCATATACGTGTGTCCGGCGAATGAGAACGTAGGCTGCCCCCATGCCAAAGAAGCGCTCGGGCGGGGGTCTCACGACGACCCAGCAGGCCGCCAAGTTCCTCGGTGTCGCCGCACTTTCCGGAGTTGTGCTCGCGGGCATCGCACTGCCGGCCGCCGGAGCACTGGGTCTTGCCACCAAGGGGACGGTCGAGGGGTTCGACGAGATCCCGGCCAATCTCCAGACTCCGCCGCTGAGCCAGCGCACCACGATCCTGGACAGCAAAGGCGGAATGATCGCCTCGGTGTATTCGCGCGACCGCACAGTGGTCGAGCTGAAGGACATCTCGCCGTACATGCAGAAGGCGATAGTCGCGATCGAGGACGCCCGCTTCTACAAGCACGGGGCCGTCGACCTCAAGGGCATCCTGCGGGCGCTGAACCGCAATGTGCAGTCGGGCGGGACCGCGCAGGGTGCGTCGACGCTCACGCAGCAGTACGTGAAGAACGTCTTCGTCGAGGAGGCCGGTGACGACCCGGACAAGGTCGCCCAGGCCACCCAGCAGACCCTGGGCCGCAAGATCCAGGAGCTGAAGTACGCGATCCAGGTCGAGGAGAAGCTCGGCAAGAAGCGGATCCTGACGAATTACCTGAACATCACCTTCTTCGGGCAGCAGGCGTACGGCGTCGAGGCCGCCTCCCAGCGCTACTTCTCCAAGTCGGCGAAGGACCTGACGCTGGAGGAGGCCGCGCTGCTGGCCGGCATCGTTCAGTCGCCGAGCCGCTACGACCCGGTCAACGACCCGGCGGAGGCGACCAAGCGCCGTAACACCGTGCTCCAGCGGATGGCCGACGTCGGTGACGTCACACAGGCCGAGGCCGACAAGGCGATGGCGACCCCCATCAAGCTGAAGGTGAAGAAGCCGAAGAACGGCTGTATCACCGCCGTCAGTGGCGCGGGCTTCTTCTGTGACTACGTACGCAACGTCTTCCTCACCGATCCGGCCTTCGGCAAGACCAAGGAGGACCGGGCCAAGATCTGGAACCGGGGCGGTCTGACGATACGGACGACGCTCGACCCGCAGTCCCAGCAGTCGGTGCAGGCCTCGATCAAGAGCCATGTCTACAAGTCGGACAAGGTCGCGACGGCCGTGACACTGGTCCAGCCGGGTACCGGCAAGATCATGGGCATGGGCCAGTCCAAGCCGTACGGCTTCGGGCCCAACGAGACCCAGTACAACTACTCGGTCAACAAGGACATGGGCGGCTCGAACTTCGGCTTCCCGACCGGATCCACGTTCAAGCCGTTCGTGGCGGCCGCCGCCATAGCGCAGGGGAAGCCCGCCACCCAGGTCTACTCGTCACCGTACGAGATGCCCTATCCGTCGATGCAGACCTGCGACAAGCCGTACGTGAACCTGGACGGCGCGCGGGTACCGAACGAGAACGAGTCGGAGCGCGGTCCGTACGCGCTGAAGGAGGCGATGGCCAAGTCAGTCAACACCTACTTCATCCAGATGGTGGAGGACATCGGCCTCTGCCCCGTGACACAGATGACCGACAAGCTCGGCGTGGTCCAGGGCAACGGTGAAAAGCTCCCCC
Source organism: Streptomyces sp. NPDC057543 (assembly GCF_042801895.1). Taxonomy (NCBI): domain Bacteria; kingdom Bacillati; phylum Actinomycetota; class Actinomycetes; order Kitasatosporales; family Streptomycetaceae; genus Streptomyces; species Streptomyces sp. NPDC057543. Next base: position 44,544 of record NZ_JBHVFF010000026.1, read on the forward strand.
AGTCCCCCGCCATCGCACTCGGCTCGAAGGGGCTCTCTCCACTGACGATGGCCGGTGCGTACGCCGCTTTCGCCAACCGCGGCACGTACTGCACGCCGGTCGCCATCGAGTCGGTCAGGACCGCGGACGGCACCTCGCTCCCCGTACCGAAGACCAGCTGCTCGCGGGCGATGACGGAGACGACGGCCGACACCATCAACACCCTGCTGCGCGGCGTGGTCGACTCCGGTACCGGTCAGCAGGCGGGCCTCACCAGCCGCGACAACGCGGGCAAGACCGGTACGACCGACTTCCGTAAGAACGCCTGGTTCGTCGGCTACACGCCGAACATGTCCGGCGCTGTCTGGGTCGGCAGTCCGACCCAGACAGTCGAAATGGTGAACATCACCATCGGCGGCGTCTACCAGGCCAAGGTCTACGGCGGACAGGTCCCCGGACCGATCTGGCGGGACGCGATGACAGGCGCCCTCGATGGCGTGGTCGCCCCCTCCTTCAATACCGTCGACATCCCCGATCCGCAGCCGGAAAAGGACGACGAGGGGGACAGGGGCAGGCCGGGCCCCGGCGGCGCCAAGCCCGGCAAGCCCGGCAAGAAGCCCGGCGACAAGAACCCGTTCCCCGGCGCCAGCTTCCCGCCGAACATGATCGGCGGGAACACGGGTGGCCACCGCGGCCAGACCAACGGTGGCACTCAGGGTCCCTGACCCGTACGGCTCACGCACACGAAGGTGGGGCGCCCGGGCCGAGATGCTTCCC